>JALYVR010000514.1 GCA_030853145.1 Chloroflexota bacterium
GTGACATCAGTGAAGATGGTGGGCTTGTAGAAGGCGCCGTCGCGATAGGCGTCGCCGCTGAGCGGCTCGCCGCCCGTGACCAGCTTCGCGCCCTCTTGCTTGCCGATCTCTGTATATTCGTGAACGGCCTTGACGCGTCCGCTGTTCACTAGCGGCCCCACCTCGACCTCGGCCTGCAAACCATCGCCAAGACGCAACTTCTCGGCGCTGGCCGCCAGGCGCTGCGTGAATTCCTGCTGCACCGCCCGGTGAACGATCACCCGGCTGGTGGCCGTACAGCGCTGTCCAGTCGTCCCGAAGGCGCCGCCGATAACGCTGGCGATGGCAAGATCCAGGTCGGCATCCTCCAGTACGATTACGGCGTTCTTGCCGCCCAGTTCCAGCGCGCAGCGCCGCAGGTCGCGCCCGCAGATCTCCGCGACGTGCCGCCCCACCTCGGTCGAGCCGGTGAGCGAGATCATGCTGACCCCCCGGTGGCTCACAAGCACATCGCCCAGCGAGCCGCCGGGTCCAGTAACGACGTTCAGCACGCCGGCAGGCAAACCAGCTTCGTGCAGGACCTCCGCCAATTTGAGCGCGAGCAGCGGGGTATCGCTGGCCGGCTTGAGGATCACTGCGTTGCCGGCCAGCAGCGCCGGAAAGGTCTTCCAGGCCGGGATTGCCAGGGGAAAGTTCCAGGGGGTAATGATACCCACAACACCCAGCGGCTGGCGCAGGGTCAGGCAGATTTTGTCGGGCAGCGCCGAAGGCACCGTCTCGCCCTCCGCGCGCCGCCCCTCGCCGGCGATATACCTGGCGACATCGATGGCGGTCTGCACATCGCCGCGCGTCTCCTTCAGAATCTTCCCCATCTCGCGCGTCATCAACGTTGCCAGCTCTTCCTTGCGCTGCTCCAGCAGCAGCGCGGTGCGCAGCAGGATCTCGCCGCGCTCCGGCGCTGGGGTCGCGGCCCAGCCACGCTGCGCCTCCGTAGCGGCGCTGACCGCCTCCTCAATGTCAGCAGCTGTCGATTTCTGGTAGCGCCCGACCACCTCCGAGAAGTGGGCCGGGTTGGTGCTGACAAAAGTTTCTCCACTCCTGGAATCGCGCCATGTGCCGCCAATGAAGTTCTGATACGCCTGGTTGCCACGTGTTGAAGACGTGGTGGTGGTTGTAGTTGACATAGCCATACTGTTCGTTTCTCCTCGGTGAGTATAAGATCGTCAATGATCGTTGTTGATAGAGAGTGTCCATCATTATATCAGCTATACCAACCAACCGTCGAGTTTGGGGAGCTGCCATTTAGAGCGCAACGGTATAATGGACATGAGGGCGCTGCTGGCCTCCCTGCCTGGGGATGTTCTTATTCAGAGTAGCATAGGACACCATCCAGGCAATACATTGCCTCGGACGTGATAAATCGGGTCCCTGCTACTCTGTCAAACGTCAATCGATACGAGAGACGCTCCCGCCCGCGTAGGGACCCGGCTTGCCGCGCCCATGTGAGGCACATCCCTTGGGGTGCCTGTGTGGCCTCCTCCCTGGCCGCGCAAGCGAGGCCGGCACCCGGACGCGGCAAGCCGGGTCCCTACGCGGGCGGGAGCATCTTACCCGTTCATTGAAAATTGACAGTGTACTACGGTGCGTGAACGCGTCCTGAGCAATGTCGATGATAGAGGGGCATGGGCCTGCGTTTCTGGAGGTCGGGGCTGTGGATAATTACGATCTCACTTTGTTCTTTCCGAGATGGTACCAGCGCTGGCTGGTACGTCTCAATTCCAGTTACCTCTTCTGGTTCTGCCTGCTGCTGGCTCTGGCGGCGCGTATCTGGCTGGTCATGCATACGCGTGGCATCATCGATGGTGACGAGGCGCTGGTGGGCATGCAGGCGCGGCATATCTTGCAAGGTGAGCGGCCCGTCTACCTCTACGGGCAAACGTACATGGGGAGCCTGGCGGCTTACCTGATAGCCGGTCTATTTGCCATCACAGGTTCCTCGGTGTGGGCGCTACGCATCGAGCCTGTACTGCTCTCCCCGCTGCTTGTCTGGCTCACCTGGAGACTGGCAGCCGCGCTCGCCGATGGCGCTCGGCTTCCGGCCCGCGAGAAGCGCCGCTTTATGCTTACCTCGGCCCTGCTGGCAGCGCTCCCGCCTCTCTTCGATGCCGTGGTAGAGATCCGGGTCGGGAATGGGTATAGCGAGACCTTCATGCTAATCCTGCTGCTGCTGCTCTGCACGCTGCGCCTGACTCAACGCTGGCAGGCGGGCGCGTCCACTGGAGAACTTGGCTGGCGCTGGACCGGCATCGGGTTCGTCACTGGCCTGGGCCTCTGGATCGACCCTATGATTATCCTAGCTGTCATTGCCAGCACTGCCTGGATCGTCACCTATGGCGTGTCGCGCTGGAAGCGTGTGCATAACCAGGAGGGCGCTCCCGGCGAGCAATCCACGCCTGGTAGCCAACCCTCGTCTGGTGATCAAGGCGCACCAGGTGGACAGAGCATACCCAGCGCGCAACCTACACCTAATGATCACGCCATACCACGTGCGCAACCCACCCATGCCAGCCAACCCATACCTGGTAGCCACGCTTTGCCCGCAGCCCAACCGGTGCCCGTTAGCCAAACCACGCCCAATGCACAAGGCACCCGCCAGGGACACCCCGGCATCTCACACGCGCCGGGGCAAAATGTAGGAGCGCCCCTGGCGGGCGCCCTGACCTCCCCTCTGCAACTACCTCCAGCAAGTGCCTCTCCCTCGTCTTTTACGGGTACGAGTATCTCGACAGGATCAGGCACCTCGGCAAGTACGCATACCTTGCGGATGGCGTTTGCACGCCTCCCGCAATCATCGCTTGCGCGTCCCCAGCAACCATCCCAGGCGCAGATGCGACGATCTCCCCTGGCCCATGTCCTGGCACATCCTTCTGTACGCACTCTGCAATCTTCCCTGGCTCGTACCTGGAAATCTCCTTTTGCCCGCAATCTGCGATCTTCTCTAGCCCATATCTCACGGCTAGATCATGCATTCTCGGTGGCTTTCGTGAGCATCCCCGCAGCGCTTGTCGGCTTCACGCCCGCGTTCTACTGGGGGGCGGCTCACGATTGGGAGAATATCGCGTATCTATTCCGCACGGGGAGTGACGCTCTGGCTGATCCTGGCATTGCCCTGCACTATCCAGACCGTCTCGCCATCCTACAGGGTCTGGTGCATCTCTATGGGACCTGTGCCGCCCCGCATGCCATCAGCGGCGCTCTGCCCGGCGATCCCCAGATAGCCTTTGACTCGTTCCATGCCCTGCTGCTCGCCTCGCGCTCATGGGCAACTGCTCCCTATGTATTTGTTCTGGGTAGCGGATTAGTATGCATCGCAACCGCCACGCTGCTCCTTGTGCGGTCACACACACAGCAACACCCACTGCTGCTCACAACGCGCCGGCTTGCCGGTCTCCCGCTCCTCTTCGGCGCGATCACCGCCGTAATCTTCTGTACCTCCAATACCTCTATCATCGGGCTTCTTTACCCGTGCGCTAGCGACGAAGTTGGGCATTACGCGGCCGTGCTCGTGCTGGTGCTACCCCTGATCATCGGCGCGGTCCTGACGATTGCGCGCATGTCTCTTCCAGCACACGTCCCGACAGAACGCCAGCACGCTATGAAGCGGCAAGTTCTCCTTTCAGGCACAGCGCGGAGCCTCCTGCTCTGCGGGCTGTTCATCTACCTGAGCGGGCAAGGCTATACCTATATCCAAAGTAACCCGGAGCATATAATCCAGACCCCCGGCTGTAGCGCGCTGCTGGAACAAAGCGACCAACTTGTGGCCTACCTGGAACACTCGCACATCCACTACGCCTGGGCCGCTAGCTGGCTCGGCAACGTCGTCATGTTTCAGTCGAACGAGCATGTGGTCACCGCCGATCCACGCGTCATTACAAACCACGACGAGGATCTCTTGCCCGCATACACCGCTGCCGTGAGCCGCGCGACCCATGCCAGCGTCCTGGCCTTCGCCCTGAGCAGCGATCTCCACCCTACACTGCTCCAGGCCCTCAACGCCAATCATGTAACCTATCGCCTGGCACGCTTTTCCACCACCCCGGCGCTCGATGTGCTTGTGGTGACACCGCTGAACCGCACGCTCTCACCGTTTGAAGGAGATGCGCTGGGGGCGTGGAATTTGGGGTGTTAGTCTCTCCATTTCGGCTAGTAAGGAACTTACTACTCAAGAGGCCGCAGACATATTGAATGTTTCGCGTCCATACCTTGTGAAATTACTTGAACAGGGAGAAATCCCATTTACTAGAACAGGAACACATTGACGTATTCGGTTCAGCGATATTATAGACTATAAGAAGACATGTGATGCGAAATAGGGGCGAGATGTCGTGCTT
>JALYVR010000515.1 GCA_030853145.1 Chloroflexota bacterium
ATCTATAATGGCGCTCAAAAGATTACCCACTTGATTACCGATATGCTGGAACTTGAACGCCTGGAAGCGGGGCAGATGGAACTGGTATTAGCATATGTTAATCTGAATACGCTCATTGAAGAGACGGTCGTGCAGGCGCGTCTCGCTCTCCCTCAGCGCATCCATCTTCGTCTCGATAACCAGCTCCCTTTCCTCAATGGCGACGCGGATCAATTAACCCGCATGATCACGAACTTGCTGAACAAGGCAGGTAAGTACACACCTGATGGAGGTGCTATGGTCGTGGGCAGCGAGCGTGTGAACGACTTCTTCCATCTCTCCATCCGGGATCAGGATATAGATATGCCCATGAACAGGCGCAATGAGGTCTTCGCACAATACACGCATATCGCGTCCGACACGACTCACCCTGCCTGTGGGCCGGGACTCGAATTATCCCTCGTCCAAAAGATTGTAGAGATGCATGATGGTAACGTATGGATCGAGAGCTATCCACGAAGGAGGTCTATTTTTCATGTGATGCTCCCGTTTCCGCCGGCATTGCCCGCGAGCGATGGCTTGCTAGATTCAACTATCTAACCCATCGAGCCGATAGTGAGAAGTGAAAATAAGTATGAGTCCACTGACCTACCTCATGTGACGGCCTATATGTAGTGGCCCTCCCTTCGGCTCCTCTTGTCCGCCGACAATGTGGGGGCCATGTCTCTGGCTAGTTGGAGAAGAAGAATGGCAAAAATCATCTTTTGTGAAGACGAGAAACGCATTCAGAAACTGATCAGCATCATGTTACGCGCAAGCGAGCACGAGATATACATTGTATCTGATGGCACCGAGGGCATGGAGCTTATCGAGCGCGAGCGACCAGCCCTGGTCTTCGCCGATGTCTCTATGCCCAACTGCGATGGTTTTCAATTGGCGGACCACCTGAAGTCCGCGCCACACCTGGCCCATATCCCCATCATTTTCATGAGCGCGTTTGCTCAGCAGAGCGAGATACAGGAAGGCTACAGGCACGGGGCCGCGAGCTATCTTATCAAGCCTTTCAATCTCGTTGAACTGCAAGCGCAGATTGAGCGCTTTTTACTGCCGAGCCATGCAAGCACATAAAGGTATGGAGCGACTTTTTCCATTTCTCTATCCGAGATCAGGGTATGGTTATAAACTGTGTATCGCGTAGCCATATCTGGCCCGATCCATAAAGCACCAGCCCGAACTCGATCTGTCCCGGCTCGTCGGGTATCGCCAGGAGGATGTCGTATGTTTGCCAGTCAGCAGTACCCTGGATGGTGCGCTCAATTCGCGTCCTGTTCATTACACCTGATGCAAGGTAAAGACTGGCCTGCTGAGTAACGCCCTCCGCTCGGAGAGTTGCTGAAAGACGCACGGCTTTGCCGCGATAGTCGTAGGCGTTGACGATTTGCTGAAGCATGATATTACCGCGTGGTTGCTCAACAGCGTTCTTAAAGAGGGCCGCGTGTGTACCCTGCTCCGTAGGCTCGATGCTGCGCGTGTAGTCCTGTGGACTGGGTGAAAGGGGGCAAAAAGATCTCTAAGTTTAGCCGTAATATGCCGGCGCTTTCTTGAGCGTTTGCCACTGCTGACCATCATGACCAAAGATGACTAGCGCCACGTGCTCGCGCTCGACCAGGTCCAGGAGCTTGCGTGTGCTGGCGCGTAGTTGTTCCTCGTTGTCATCCATCGGCCAGGCGGTGCGATCAGGAGTGAACGCGCGCTGCATCATCACCGCGTCGATGGCGAGCAGCACCGGGCCGGTCTGCGGCAGCCGTAGCAGCACCGACTGGTGTCCAGGAGTGTGGCCGCTGGTCTCAAGCAAGGTCAAACCGGGCAGGAGTTCAGTATCACCGTCAATCAGCCGGTAGCGCAGAGCTGGATGATCCCAGTGAGCGCGGGCGCCGGCAAAGCGCGCATGCCCGCTGCGCGCCAGGGTGTAGTGTTCGCGCTGCACGACGAATTCCGCCTGCGGAAAGGCATCATGATAGCCTGCATGGTCTACGTCGAAATGGGTGCAGATGAGCATATCGATGTCATCAGGACGCAGGCCAAGATCGGCGAGATGCTCAAGCACATTTCTTTCATCACTGGGCGGCAGCGACCCCGCAGGCCGCGGGATATCCGCTGGGAAGCCGCTATCGATCAGAATATGCCGCCCATCGCCGGTCTCGACGAGGTAGCAACCCAGCACCATCTCCAGCGCCTGCCCTGGCCTGTGTACGGTTGTGGTCGATAGCTGCAAAAGGTAGAGCTTTTGCGGGGCCGCGGTATTCGTTGTCATAATGATCTCCTTGCTTCACTTCTCAAAAACATCCAGAGAGCTACTTAGCATGCTAATGTAATCCCAGACACAAAAAACTGGCACATCTCAGCTCACCAGTTCCCAAAATTGTGCAGCGCACGGGTCAGCAAGCGCATGACAAAGACCTGCTCATCGGCCGTGAAGCCCTCTAAGGCGTGGGCATTGACTTCCTCGGCGATATGCGTCACGACAGGTTCAAGATCTCGCCCCTGCGCGGTAAGAAAGACGCGCTGCACACGCTTGTCAGAGGGATCGGGACTGCGCTGCACAAGCCCGGCGCGTATCATGCGCTGAAGCAACGCGCTGACGCTTGCTCCCTCCAGACTGAGTCGCTCTTGTAGCTCTACCTGCGATCGTCCCTCACGCTCCCACAGTTGTCTCAAAATTCCCCACTGCGCCAGGGTGATGTTATGGACTTTTAAGCGCCGGTCGAACTCGACGGCCATGACATGCGTCAGCTTTTTGGTAAGGGCGCTAAACTTCTCGGTTCCGTCCATACCAACTCCTCTCCCACATTTAGTTCGTATGCTAATAATAGCGATTTTCATGTTCTTTGTCAAGGATGTGAGCCGCATCCCTACGCGAGAAGTGGATCGCGGCTCACATCCTTGACAAAAATAACCGACTGTAGTATAATATCGTATATCAGTCAGTTTCTTTCAGGAGGATCGTTCGTGCGCCAGGAGAAGAGGCGGCAGGCCACACGAGAGCACCTGCTCGCCACGGCAGAGCGCCTGTTCGCGCTACACGGTTTTGACGAGACGACCGTGGATGACATTGTTGAGGCGGCCGACCTTGCCAAGGGGACCTTTTACTACCATTTTCAGTCCAAAGATGAGCTGGCGGAGACGTTGATCCGCCAGATCATCGGGCAGGCTAGCCAGCAGGCGCAAGAGGCTCTGGCTGGCGGGGCCTCCCCTGTCGCGGCCCTGCGCCTGTGCTTCAGCGAGCTGGCGCGGCTGGGAGAGCAACACACGCACCTGCTGCCCGCGATGCTCAACTTCAATCAGGCCTTCAAGCGCGAGCCACCGGCGGGACAACCATCGATGCGGCGCTTTTTGCTGCCTCTGCTGGCTGCGGGCCAGCAAGCCGGTCAACTGCGCACCGATATGGAGACGATCGAGCTGGTGCAAATGCTCGGTTTGCTGTTCGTCTATGCGTGCATGGCATGGCGAGGCGACCGGGCAGGCCTGTCTCTCAACACACATATGCAGCATGCACTGGCAATCTTTCTGGAAGGCGCTTTAACAGGAGAGAAACCCTCATGACCCGCTCTATTATATCGTATGCTGCTGCTGTGTCCGCCGGCCCCGAAGCAGTTGGGGGCAAGGGATGGAACCTGGGACGGCTGCACCGCTATGGCTTTGTGGTGCCGCAGGGCGGCATCCTCGCTGCCGACGCCTACACACAGTTCATGGCTCAGCCTGAACTGCAATGCTTGTGTAACAAACTGGCGCATGTGCCGGCCGAAGATAGCGCCAGCGCCGAGATTGCCAGCGCGCTACATACCCTGCGAGCACAGATCGAGGCAGTCCCCTTCGCGGCAGAAGTCGAGAGCGCCGTGCGCGCATTTATGAGCGACGCTGGCCTCGCCGCTGTGCCGGTCGCCGTGCGTTCGAGCGCGACGGCGGAGGATAGCTCAGCGGCATCTTTTGCTGGTATCCACGAAAGCTTCTTGCAAGTGCTGGGCGTTGAGGAGGTGCTACGAGCCATCAAGGGCTGCTATGCCTCCCTCTGGACGCCACGCGCTGTGGCCTATCGCCGTCACCGGGGACTGGCCGATGACGCCGTGGCATGCGCGGTGGTGATCTGCGCTATGGTCACGGGACCTGAGCAGTCACCGCCCGTGGCGGCAGGCGTGGCCTTCTCGTGCGATCCGCGTAGCGGCCAGCGCGACCGCGTGACCATCAACGCCGTCTCCGGCTGGGGTGAGGCCGTCGTGAGCGGCGCGGTCACCCCCGAAGAGGTCACGGTGGTGCAGCGTTCCGATGGCGAAGTGCTGCATATCGTGCGCATGCAGGAGCAGGCACAGGTGCTGACCGCTGAGCAGGCGGT
>JALYVR010000516.1 GCA_030853145.1 Chloroflexota bacterium
GTGCCAGGCGTTGGGCGATGACGGAATCGGCGAGTTCCACGTCGAGGCGGCGACCTTCGATGTCGATGATGATGCTATCTCCCTCCTGTAACGCGGCGATCGGGCCGCCCACGGCTGCTTCGGGGGCCACATGACCCACCATCAGGCCGCGTGTCGCTCCGCTGAAGCGACCGTCGGTGAGCAGGGCCACGGAGTCGCCCAGGCCAGCTCCCATAATGGCCCCGGTGACGCCCAGCATCTCGCGCATGCCAGGACCACCACGCGGACCCTCGTAGCGGATCACAATCACATCGCCCGGCTTGATCTGGCCACCGGTGACAGCCTGCATGCTATCCTCTTCGCAGTCGAACACGCGCGCCGGTCCCTTGTGATACAGCCGTTCGTGTCCGGCGATTTTGATCACGCAGCCCTCTGGCGCCAGGTTGCCTTTAAGGATCACCAGCCCGCCGCTCGTCTTGAGCGGGTCGGAGAGCGGATGTACTACTTTCTGGTCCGTTGTCTCCACCGCCTTCGCGGCCTCTTGTGCCACGCTCAACCCGCTTGGCGTCATCTGTGCTCCATCGACCGCGCCTGCCTCGACGAGTCGCTGCACCAGCAGCGGCACGCCTCCCGCGCGATCCAGGTCCACCGCCATGTAGCGACCGCCCGGCTTGAGGTCGGCCAGCAGCGGGGTGCGCTTGCTGACGGTATCGAAGTCGTCGATAGTCAGAGGCACGCCAGCCTCGCGTGCCAGCGCCAATAGATGGAGCACGGCGTTGGTGGACCCGCCCGACGCGGCCACGCCAGCAATGGCGTTCTCGAAGGCCTGCCGCGTCAGAATGCTGCGCGGAGTGACGCCCCGGCGCAGCAGGTCCATGATGAGCTGTCCGCTGCGCCTGCCTACCTCATCTTTGCGCGGATCGACTGCGGGAACGCTCGCCGTGCCCATCGGCGAGAGGCCGATGAACTCCATAGCCATCGCCATCGTGTTGGCTGTGAATTGCCCGCCGCACGCGCCCGCGCCGGGGCAGGCGACGTTCTCCAGTTCGCGCAGGTCGGCATCGCTCATCTTGCCGGCGGCGTTGGCCCCGATGGCCTCGTAGACATCGGCGACCGTCACATCTCTTCCCCGGAAGTGGCCGGGCATGATAGAGCCGCCGTACAGCACCATGCCGGGGACGTTCAAGCGAACCAGCGCCATAGCCGCGCCCGGTATGGTTTTGTCGCAAGCCACCAGGGCGATCACGGCGTCGAACATGTGGCCCCGGCCCACCAGTTCAATGGAGTCGGCGATCACCTCGCGGCTGACCAGCGAGGCCTTCATGCCTTCCGTTCCCATCGTAATACCGTCGCTGATGGCTATAGTATTAAACTCCATCGGCGTACCCCCGGCCGCCCGTATGCCCTCCTTCACCTTCACGGCGAGGTGACGCAGGCGATAATTGCAGGGCATGGTTTCAATCCAGGTGTTGGCGACGCCGATGATGGGGCGCGCCAGGTCATCATCGGTAAAGCCGATGCTCTTCAACATAGCTCGCGCGCCCGCACGCTCGCGCCCATCGAGGATGACGCGGCTGCGATGCCTGGGATCAAGTGTCATGGTAACCTCCAAATAGAACCTTTACTGAGTGTCAGTCCAGCGTTGAGAACAGATTGTTCAGCGATTCCGCGAGCGTGGGATGTGCGAAGATGGCGTCGCGTAGCGCGGTGTAGGGAAGCTTGCCCATCATCGCTACCTCTAGTATAGACATAATCTCGCCGCCTTCGATGCCCAGGACGGCGCCGCCCAGGATCTGCCCTGTATCGGCGTCCACTATGGCCTTCATAAACCCCCGCGTCTCATCCATCTCCAGAGCGCGGGCCACGGAAGTCATAGGCATTTTGGCGACCTTGATGGTACGGTCCTGGCTGCGCGCCTCCGTCTCGCTGATGCCGACGCGCCCCAATTGCGGATCAATGAAGACAGTGTACGGCAACAGACGATCATGGATACTGGCATGCCCATCTTCAAGCAGGTTGGCGCGCAGGATGCGGAAGTCGTCGTAGGAGATATGCGTGAAGGCTGGGCCACCCTTTATATCGCCTGTTGCGTAGATACCGGGTACGCTGGTCTCCAGGCGCTCGTTCACCTGGATGAAGCCGCGCTTATCAGTTTGCACGCCTGCTGCCTCCAGGTTGAGCCAATCGGTGTTGGGCGTGCGTCCCGCCGCTCCTAGTAGGTGTGAGCCGCTCAGTGTCCGCTCTCCGTCTGGCGCCTGGACTGTCAGGTGAATGGTGCCATCGGCGGACTGCTCGGCGCGCACAGGCTTCGTCTCCAGCAGCACTTCCAGCCCGTCTTCGCGCATGATCTTGGCCACCTCCTCGGCCACATCCTGGTCTTCGCGCGCCAGCAGAGTCGCGCCCCGTTGGATGATGGTGACTGCGCTGCCAAGGCGCCGGAACAACTGGCCAAACTCCAGGCCAATATAACCCCCGCCTATGATCAGTAGGTGTTCTGGTACGCTGTCCAGTTCCATGATGGAGGTCGAATCGAGGGTGGCTACATGCTCTATTCCTGGCAGGGAGAGCGGTGCTGGCCGCGCCCCCGCGTTGATAATGATGGTGCTGGCCGTTAACTGGCGGACGGCGCCGTTGGTCAGCCGCACCTCTATTGTGTTGGGTCCTGTGAAGCTGGCCTCTCCCATCACAAGATCAACGCCGTCGACGCTTTCGATGCGACTCTGGCTCCCGTTGCGAAAGCTATCTACAATATCTTGTTTGCGCTGGCGTACCTTCTGCATGTCGATGGTTATCGGGCCCGTATGGACGCCGTAGTCAGTGCCGCGCCTGGCCAGGTACGCGACGCGCCCGCTGGCTATCATCGTCTTCGTGGGCGAGCAGCCCTCGTTGACACAGGTGCCCCCGACATGTATGCGCTCGATGATAGCGGTCTTCCGCCCGGCCTGTGCGAAGGCTGTGGAGAGTGGTCCTCCAGACTGACCGGCGCCGACGATGATGGTGTCATATTGTTCTGCTGTCGCCATTTATTTGCCTCTCTTTGTGTAATATGCGATCTGTTTTCTATACTTCCTTATATCACATAGCTCCGAATATCCCATCGCCCCTACGCGGGTCAGGGAAGCCCCTACGTGGGTCAGAACGTGGCTGGTTACAGAGCTTGCGTCTTATGCCACCGATAGCTTACCATACAGGGGACGAAGATATGTCATGTGTGTTATGTTGTGTCGAGCCGATGCAAGAAGAAGGAGAGCAGGTTGGATAATACATTTGTAAAGAATAGTGTGGGTATCTGGGCGTTTGGGCCTAATGCCACACGTTTTGTGCCGGTTGGGTACCATCCAGAGGTGATCCACGAGGACATGGTGACGCGCACGCGGCGCGTAGTGGATGGGCTGGCGGATGTAGTGGATGGGCTGGAATACCATTATCCTGGAGAGATTCACGAAGATACGGTTGAGGCCATCAAGGCCGCGTTGGGGCCGATGGATATTTACTGCATCGCCGCCGGCCTGCATCCCGATCCCACCTATAAGTTGGGGGTCTTCATCAATCCCGATGCTACCCTGAGGCGCCAGGGGATCGAGACGCTCAAGCGCGGCGTGGACCTGGCCGCGACCCTGGGCGCGCATTTTATTATCTGGCCAGGCGCCGAGGGCTACAACTACAATTTCCAGCGCGATTACGTCCGCACCTGGGATATGTTCATCGAGGGCGTCGGCGAGGTGGTCGCGCATGCCGCCTCTAAGGGCGTGACGGTCTTTATGGAGCATAAGAACAGCGAGCCGGCCATGAATATCCTGATGCGCAACATCGCGGCCACGCTCTACACCATTGACCGTGTGCGCCGCCTGGGCGTGGATACGTCGCACTTGCTGGTGAATATGGACTGGCAGCACCTGATCATGAACGGCGAGAACCTGGCGGAGTACGCCGCCCTGCTGCACAGCGAGGGCAAGCTCGGCCACCAGCATGCCAACTCCGGCTGGGGCACCTTTGATGATGACAACATGGTGGGAGCGGCCTTCTTCATGCAGACCCTTGAGCTGGCGATGACCCTGCAAGATGTCGATTACGGCGCCAGGGAAGAGCGCATCGGCTACGACCTGTATCCCTACACTGAAGATCAGGTGGCCGCCGTGCGCCGCTCGGTCCTGCAATGGGCCTTTATCGACGACCTGGCGCGCAAGCTGGATCGCGAGGCTCTGGCAGAGGCCCGCGCCCGCGCCGATGCCGTCGAGGGCTACCGCCTGGTGTACGAGACGCTCGGCCTGGACAAAGCCTATACCGAGCGCATCATCGCCCGGCGTAAACGGTAGCAGGTAGGGAAGACCAGGCGTCAAACGGGGGGCAGATGGCCCGAAATCGAAGGCAGAGGCCGGCCCCGTAG
>JALYVR010000517.1 GCA_030853145.1 Chloroflexota bacterium
TCCCCCAGCCACGCAAGCGAGGCACCACACGGACGTGGCATGCCGGGTCCCTACGCGGATGAGGAGGTTGTCTACGCTTCAGAATGCAGTCTGAAAGCAACCTTCTTGCTTGCGCGGTCCATTAGTACTATACTCTGGCTAAGGAATTGCGCAGGATCTCACTTCTTGCCTGGTTTCTTATATCTCTAAAGCCCCTCTTTCGCGTGCTTTTACCTGGATGCTTGCTATTATTATAGGTGAGACGGCTTGTATGGCTGCACTCTCGTTTCAATTGCTATGTTACCGCTATTAAACCAATCCGTCATTATTTGTGACAGAATCGATAGTTATTGTTGAGTTTGTTTTAGCACTTTTTAGATGACTACCCTTGCTCTATACATATAAATATATGTATATAACGATATGGAAGGGTTATCCGCCGCCAAGAAGGTTGTCAGGTATACCGAGCGACCCGGCCTGGTCCAGCGCTGCGAGGAGGGTGGGAAGCTTGGAAGTCACACATGAGGTTGTCAGTGTTGTAACGCGTTGTTCTGCTACTTGTCCATGGGGCCAGTAGTAAGGAATGAGGTGATAAGCTACTCTTTATGGAAGAGAAGAGACTGCCTCATTTCTGGTATGTACATCAAGTGGGTCGGTAGTGCGACACAGAAAGAGGGAAACAACATGGCTGTTCTTCCATGGCTGCACCAGACGCAATCGCTTCTCACCGTCATGAAAAATCCGCATATGGTAGAGCGTGAGCGCGTCAGGCGCAAGCAGATTGTAAGCACTGTGCTCCTGGTCATCGTCATCTTTCAACTGGTCAATTTACCAGGGGCCCTTATGAGCCACAGCGTGATGGATATCGGCACGGTGCTGCTTGGCCTGGCTATCTGTGCGGTAGCGCTGTTGTTCAACGGGCTGGGCTATATCACGATTGTCAGTATTTTGCTGATTGTGGTGGTGGACCTGGGATGTGGTCTCATGCTTCTGACATCGCCGATGGGTCTTGATGTATCGGACCTGCCGGTATTCGATGTTCTATTGGTCTCCGAACTTATCGCGGTCTCACTGCTGCCGGCGGTGAGTGTCTTTCCTGTAGCGCTGATGAATATTATCTTCATTCTCGGCATTATCACCTTCCAGCACCATACCATGAATCTGGACATGGTGTTGAACTCAAATATGGCCTATAACGCCATCGCGCAGCCCATCAGCCTGCAAGTCGTCGTCGCGGTGATCTCCTATCTCTGGGTGCGCAGCGCGCTGGTGGCTATTGCGCGCGCGGACCGCGCTGAAGAGATCGCCGAGCTGCAACGGCGTGAAGCTGAGCTGCGGCAGCGTGAGATTGAGCGCAAGCGCGAGCTTGACGACGGCGTGGAGCATTTGTCGCAGGTCCTGGTGAGCGCCGCCAATGGCGAGCGCAGCGTCCGGGCCACTCTCAGCAATGATAGTATGCTCTGGCGTGTCGGCAACGCGCTCAACCTGCTCCTGACGCGCTGGCGCCGGGCCAGCCAGACCGAGTATGAGAATCAGCGCTTACGCGCCGAAGTCTTTCGTCTCTCCGAGGAACTCCACAGGACAAAGAGAACGATTCAACAACCGAGCAGGCCCCTGCGCAGACCTATAGAGCCGCCACCTCAGTGAAGACATAAGGGTGCAACGAGAGCAGTAGGGGCGCAGTTTACAAGCCCGGAGGGGGCATCCCGCATGCGGGATGCCCCCTCTGTTATATGTAGGATCTACCGCGGTGTGTGATGCCTTCGATAAGGCTGGTGTTTAAGGCCGGGGATTGCTATAATATAATCACAGAAGTCGCCTTGTTCGCGTAGGGGCGATGGCTTGCCTCGCCCGCGTCGGTCTTATGCCCAGCGGGTTCCTGAGGAGTTGATTGTTGATCTGGAGGATAGCGATAATGGCGCCCCGCTTTCGTGATCGCAGCACCCCTGCGGAAAATCTACAGAGTATACTCCGTTCCATCCCATGGCGCTTGTTGCTATTCATCTTTGTATTCGTGCTGGCCGCGATACCCGCCTATACTTATGGCATGCGCGCAGGCGCGCATATTGTGCCGGCGGTGACGAACTTCTTCTCTACACTGGGCGCACCCGCCAGCCCTGTTCCCACGCCCCATCCTGCCCTGCCAACGGTGCTTCCTCAGGCAGGCTCGCTGCTCTACACCGTGCAGGGGGGAGAGTCGTGCGATGAGATGCTGACCTTGCGCATGCACATGAATGATGCCGGGGAGGTCTTCAGCGATGTCAAGCCCGCCACCGTGAGCGCTTTGAGCGCCGCCATAGGCAAGGATTGCCATGCCTTGCAGCCGGGGATGACGGTCATGCTCTCGCCGCAGTACCCCCTGGTCGCGCTCGCTGGCCTGGTGCGCAAGGTGGAGGCCACCGCGCCGCTGGAGGTGTTGCCGACTCCGCTGATCAACGTGGCCCAGCAGCAGCAGGGGCCTGATTGCAGCAGTGGCTGCCTGCTGACCATACAGATCGCGCCTGCTGTGCAGATCAAGCTACAGGTGCAGACGGCATTAACCGTGCAGGTCGGATCGTGGGTCTGGGCGCAGGCGATGTATCCGCGCAAAGCCGTGCCAAATTTCTATACCTATCCCTATGCCGACCCTGGCGCCTCGCTCAACGGGGTTACGCTGCGCGCCTGCGACTTCCAGGTAGACGGCACCCATGATGACAACTCGCTCTCGTGCGATCAGTTGCAGCCCAATAGCATTGATCTCGATGGCGGCGCCTGGCTCTTCGGCGTCACCGGCTCCGACTCCCTTGACCATTGGGGCTATGCCCTGCACCTGCCCGCCGGCACGCGTGTGCTGCTCTGGCTCACCGTCGATAACAACGGGAACCTGCACTTTCGCAAGCACAACGCGGTTTATCGCTATGATGATGGCACGCATCTCTATGTGCGCACATAATGATGTAGAGTGCAGGTATTGTTGTCTTCTTTCCTTTATGAAGCGAGGTCGAGACAATAGCCCTTCACCACCACCCCTTCAGCAGGATGGAAATCCCGTTCGGGGGCGCGTATGAAGCCTCGGCGCTCATACAGGCGCACAGCCTCACGCATCATATCCGTCGTATGCAGTCCAAGCATCGTTGCCCCCGCGCGACGCGCACGACGCTCGCATTCGTCCATGAGCGCGCTTCCCACGCCTTGCCCGCGTACGCCTGGCGCAACGGCCAGCAGGCGCACTTCCGGCCAACCGATGCCCACTTCGACACCGCTATAGGCCTGGGCCTGCGAGGGATAGAGCAAGACGCTCCCGACGATCGACCCCTCGCTCTCAGCTACAATGCGCTCCACCGGTTCCTCTTCGTCAAGCGTCAGGAGCAGTTGTTGCCGGTACCCTTCCCATAAAGGTCGGGGCAAAACTGCTGCGTACTCCTCATACGCGGCTAATGTGACAGCCTGGATTGTTGGCCGCTCGTCTTCTCGCGCATCTCGAATGGAAAGATGTATCCTTTTGTTCATTGTTTCACTCCTTTTTATTTCGCGTTTTGTAACATACTCAGAACGTTCTCTTTTCCGACGAAGATTGATCCACCTTCCTGAACAGTTTCACGAATAAGCTGAATGAGCGCTTCTTTACCCATATTGACCTCCTGGAGCCATGCTTCACTTCCAGCAGTTTCAGGTTCATGTTTGGCTCCCCATTGCGCCATATCGAGTACAATGGGGAGCAAATCTAGCCCTTTTTCCGTCAGTTCGTACACGTCTTTGCGCCCATCGGTTGGATGAGGTTTTTTCAGCAGGATACCTTTTTGTTCCAGTTGGACAAGACGGGTAGCGAGAATATTCCGAGCGACCCCTTCATCTGAGGAGAGAAATTCTCCGTAGGTTTTTCTCCCAAAATAGATAATGTCTCGGACAATAAGAAGCGACCAGAGATCACCAACCATCTCTAAAGAGAAGCTAATCGGACACAGTGATCGTCGCTGGTGCATCGTTTTCATGTTCATCACAAGCCTTTTGACTTTCCTTTCACAGTGTAGTATACTCTTTTCAGTTGCAAAATGCAACTGAAAAGAAACGCTGATATTCAAAAAAGAAGTAATGTAGATGAAACCGCAAGACTCGACAGCCATTACCATAGCACGCGCCCATATAAACGCCTGGAGTCATCATGATTGGGATAAGACAAGAGAGCTACTCGCACCAGATGTACACGCTGTGGTAACAACTACGCAGCCCATGAAGGCTACCGCAGAATTGACAGGCATCGACGCTTACATGGAGCCCAAGATAAAAGCCGCGCAGCTTATCGAGCCCGGAAGTGTTCATGAGATCTCGGCAATTGGCGATGAAAGGAACGCACTCATTCTGATAACCTTTAGAATAGGCTTGGGTGCCAGTGGGACGATGGTG
>JALYVR010000518.1 GCA_030853145.1 Chloroflexota bacterium
TCCTATCACTTTGAGGGCAAAGGAGGGACACATGGAACCGATCAATCTCAGCGAATACGAGACACTAGCTCAGGGGCAGCTGGAACCGGCCGTCTGGGACTACTACCAGGGCGGCAGCGAGGACGAGGTGACACTGCGCGCGAACCGCACAGCCTTCGAGCGTATCCGGCTGCGGCCACGCATGCTGGTGGATGTTTCGACGTGCGACCTGCGCACCACCGTGCTTGGCACGCCGGTGAGCATGCCCATCCTGGTCGCGCCGACGGCCTATCATTGTATGGCCCATCCCGCTGGGGAATGCGCCACCGTGCAGGGTGCCGGCAAATCCAGGACGCTATTCACCGCCAGCACAGCCGCCACGCGCACGCTTGAGGATATCGCCCAGGCCGCCAGCGGCCCGCTCTGGTTCCAGCTCTACCTCAACGAGAATCTACGCATCAGTGAGGCTCTTGTGAGGCGCGCGGAGGCGGTTGGCTATCGCGCCATCGTGCTGACCGTTGATCTGCCGCGCCTGGGCAACAGGGAACGCGACAAACGCTACAATGTCATCATGCCACCAGCACCCTGGCGCGAGGCCAATTTCGTTCAAGAGTACCCAGAAGAGGCCCCGGAGGAGCACGAGTCGCTCTTTGAGGTCATGAAGAGCGGCTGGGATTCCAGCAACCTCACCTGGGAGATCCTGGACTGGCTGCGCTCGGTCACCTCGCTGCCCATCATGCTCAAGGGCATTCTGACGGCGGAGGACGCGGCCCTGGCGGTAACACACAACGTCGCGGGCATCGTGGTCTCCAATCACGGGGGGCGCCAGCTCGACGGCGCGCTGGCCGGCATCGAAGCGCTGCCCGAAGTCGTCGAAGCCGTTGCCGGGCGCTGCGAAGTCTACCTCGATGGCGGCATACGGCGCGGCAGCGATGTGCTGAAGGCGCTGGCTCTGGGCGCGCGCGCCGTCCTGGTCGGCCGACCCGCCCTATGGGGGCTGGCCGTGAACGGCGCCGAAGGGGTACACCACGTGCTGGAGATACTACGCACGGAACTCGACCGCGCCATGGCGCTAGCGGGCCGTCCCACCATAGCCAGCATCGACCGCTCGCTGGTGAGGTTTATATGAGATAGGCGTGTGGCGCAGGCCAGCGACGCCCGCCGATGCGCTTCCAACAAAGACGCTTATCTCCTTCTCCTCTTCCTCGCGTTAGTGAGTGAAACAAAAGCGAGAAGTCCTATCATCACAAACAGAACACCCAGAACTATACGCGTTGGTTGCACCATAGCAAAGCCAGCAATCACCATGATGACTCCAAAAATGGGGCATAGCAGCATAATAAGCCAGTCGAATGGTTTTTCGGTCATAAAGTTCACCTTTCTGTTTAAATCTAGCTGCATTCCTGGTTACAGATATATGATTTCTCCTTGTATATCCTGGGTTTGATCATCCACATGCAGTACGCCGATGCTACAGGCAGGCTGGCGGCGGCGGTCGGTGGCGCTACCGGGATTAAAGAGGAGTTGTCCTTCATGCTCCTGGTTATAGGGGATGTGGCTGTGGCCGAAGACGACGCAGCGGGCAGTGGGAAACTCCTGGCGGGCCGCGCGGGCGCGCCTGGCCGCGTCGGTCAGGATATGCACCATGCCTATGCGGCAGTTGCCCATTACCACTTCGCGCTTGATTGGCAGCGCTAACATCACCTCCTGATGCTCGACATTCCCCTGCACCGCCATTACCGGCGCAATGGTTTCCAGTTCCGCGATCACTGATAAGATAGAGAGATCGCCGGCGTGGAGAATCAGTTCGGCGCCGGCGAAATGCTGCCAGATGGCTTCAGGCAACCCCTTGAAGTGCGGGATGTGCGTATCTGATATCACACCAATAGTTTTTATTATCAGCATTCTTCCTCCATACCTTTGTGAGCGTTATAAGTCATTATATAAAATTTTGCCATTCCTGTCATATGAAAATTGACGGCATGGTAGGAGCGCCGTTGACAAGCCCGCATGTCAGCAAGGATCAAGGTGTCATGCGGGCTTGTCAACAGCGCTTCCACACGGTATAGTATCTGTGGTTAGCCGCAACGTTCATCATCCAGAGAGCCTCTACTTAAAGGATAGCATATGCGAGTTGCAGTCATATCGGATATTCACGGGAACCAGGTCGCATTAGAGGCGGTCCTGGATGACCTGGCGCAGCAGTCAGCAATCGATCAGCGCGTCATTGCCGGAGACTTGTGCTTGAATGGCCCTTGCCCGCGGCAGGTGCTGGAGATGGTGCAACGACTGGACTGCCCGGTCATTAAGGGGAATGTAGACGAGGAGGTGGTGACGAAGGCGCCGGAGAAGGGCGAGAAGAAACGCAATACCGTCGCCTGGACACGCGAGCAGATTGGGCAGGTGGGGATCGACTACCTGCACGCGCTGCCAACCTCCCAGCGTATCAGCAACGCCGGCGGCAGCGACCTGCTCATTGTGCATGCCAACCCGCTGAATATGGAAGAGGCCATCTTCCCCAATGCGTCTGACAACACCCTGGAACATTTCATGGGAGGGTTGGAGCCTGCTATCGGCGCCGTGGCCTTTGGCCACCTGCATATCGCCTATGCGCGGCGCTGGCGCCACCTGCTACTGGTCGATGTTGCCAGTTGCGGGATACCGCGCGACGAGGACCTGCGCGCCGCCTACGGCATCCTCACCTGGCGCGAGAACGGCTGGGAAGCCGAGATTCGCCGCGTGGAGTACGATGTCACATCCGTGGTCAAGCAACTCAAAACGAGCGGCATACCAAATGCGGAGAAACGGGTCAAGACGCTGCTGGAAGCCAGATACTAGTTGAAACATGGCACGAACATGGCGCCCGCTCCCCCAACCACGTAGGGATACGGCAAGCCGCATCCCTACGTGGGACGAGGACCTCTCACCCGTCACATGAACTATGTCAGAGCACTACCTGGCCTCCACGCGAGTGAAATGATACAGCGCAGGCCCCGTGCTAGCTTTTTTCTAGCTAGCACAAGACCTGCGCTCTAATATAAACAGTTGCTCTATCAGTTACAGGAGAGGCGTAGAGCAACCAACAGGAAATGCATTACATGACGCAATATGTTCTTCGGCGGTAGCAAGAAAGGCAAACGCATTCTCAGTGGAAAGTGGCGCCTCCTCCAATGTCATAACTTCCTCCCCCAGGTACAGAGCAGCATCCCCGATGTCAACCAGTTCAAGCTGCTGCATGATCGCCTTCAATTCGCCCGTTGTAGCCATTTTAGTTATACCCCTTTTCATTAAAAATCGGTGCAATCGACCCACTTCCATCCTATACATCGGCACCCTCCACCTCAACCGCTTTGTGTGCCAGATGATCGTAAAGATATTGATAGAAATAAGATAGTGTCGCCGCAGAGCCGCCTCTGGCGTTCTCTGCCATACATTTATAAATACGTTTGAGGTTAGCATTTCATCCCGCCTAAGCGGCCATATTAGGCCAGATAGGCTATTGAAAAGTGCTCACACGGGCGAGGCATTGTCGGCGGGCAAGGGGAGCCGAAGAGGAGCCGAAGCCATCACCCCTACGCGAGAAGGGAACCGGTCATATTAGCCGGATAGGCTATTGATACGCGCGGATGACTTCGGCTCGTCCTCGCAAAAAACATGCTATACTAATTGCGAACAAGGCAAAAGGAATAACTGGTACACGGTGAACGCAGTAACATACTACTCTTATGACGATATTCGCCTGGAAAACAGGTCAGTGCCGGCGATTGCAGACCAGGAACTGCTGGTGCGCATTCATGGTTGCGGGCTTTGTGGCTCCGATATCGTGAAGATCGTGCAGCAGGCGCCGCCTCCAGTTGTGCTGGGACACGAGTTGACCGGAACGGTCGTCGAACGGGGACGCGCGGTCTCTGCCTTCGCGCTGGGGCAGCGGGTGATTGTGGCGCACCATGTGCCGTGCGGCGCATGTCATTACTGTCGCCACGGCAACTACTCGATGTGTGCCTCCTTCAAGGCCTCGAACATCGACCCCTGCGGCTTCGCCGAATACATTCGCGTCCCCGCGCCACATGTGCAGCATACGACGCTGGCCCTGCCGGACAGCCTCAGCGCCGAAGAAGGCTCGTTCACCGAGCCACTTGCCTGCTGTGTGCGCGCGGTCAGGCGCACCCCCCTGCTCGCCGGGGACAGCGTGGTCGTGATGGGACTGGGTTCCGTTGGCCTGCTGATGGTGCAGGCGGTTAAGGCCCTGGCGGATGTGCGCGTCTATGGTATCGACCTGCTGCCGGAGCGCCTGCAACTGGCGCGCGAACTGGGTGCAGATGGCGTCTTGCAGGCCTCTGGAGACGAAGAGGCACTGCGAGCAGCGCTTATGTCGTATAC
>JALYVR010000519.1 GCA_030853145.1 Chloroflexota bacterium
AGGTAGGCATCGTGATCGTAATCGCGCTGCTCGATCATCTGCATCGCCTGCTCCTGGTCCACCTGCAAGTCGCGCTTGACGTTTTCGATGCGGTGGGCCAGTGGCGCGAAGATATGGATATGCAGTGTGCGCGGCGAGTTGTGAAGCAGGAACTGTGAGCCGCGACCCACGATAACGGCGTTGCCTTTAGTGGCCATCTCAAGGATGACCTTCTGCGTGAGGTGTAGATAGGCGATTTCGTTGGACGGGGCCGACAAGAGCGGCGTACCAAAGAGTGAGGTGTAATTCGTATTGAATGGGTGGCTGGCGTGGATAGCTTCAAGGATATGTCGCGCGGTCCCAGCCGTGTACTCATCCTGGCGCTCCGCCTGCTGCGCATTCACGCCGAGCCGTGTGGCTACCTCGTCGATGATCTGGTGATCGACGTAGAGCAGACCAGCCTCCTGGGCAACTATGTGCGCGATCTCTGCCCCACCGCTGCCGAACTGGCGGGAGATGGTGACAACCAGGGTCCCTTCGGGGGGGATGCCTGCTGGAAGCGAATCTTCTTCCGCCCACGCGGTTTCTGGCAAGATCTGTGTTGCCCCTCGTTCTTTGGGTTGTGCGGTTTTTGGTTGCCCACGTCCACGAAAAAGACTTGCCATATATGTACCTCTTTTACCCTTGCTATGCCGTTCCTGATACCTGTTTGTAATATGGTACAACGTGACATAGCAGAGACGCAAGCTGTAATTTTTCGGCTCTGCTCTCTGCCTTTTTCTGATTACCAATCGAACTTATCCGTCAGAAACGAGCGGCTATAGTGTAGCAGGATCGGGCTGCCGTGGGGGCAGACGGCAGGGGCAGCAACCTGTGCCAGGGCCTTGATGAGGGCGTGCTGCTCCTCCCGGCCCAATTCGCGGCCGCGACGCAGGGCGGAGCGGCAGGCGAGTCCGATGAGCAGGTGATCCTCCCAATCCTCGTTGTCCTCGGCGGCGGTCTCCGTGAGTTCGCGCAGGTGACCGGCCAGTTGTTCCTGGCCCACGCCGCCTGGCACCGAGCGTACCAGGAAGCTGCGCCCGCCGAAGCGCTCGCACTCGATGCCCAGGCCGCGCAGAACCGGGAGGCGCTGCTCCAGCAACTCGGCCTCGTGGCGCTTCAACTCGACGACGACCGGCTCCAGCAGCAGGTGCGCGTTTACCCCCTCTTCATCTTCTCCGGCGGCCTGCACGCCGGCATAGGTGTGCCGCAGGTGCTCGTAGATGATGCGCTCGTGCGCGCGGTGCTGATCGATCAGGTAGAGGCTGCCATCGGGGGCCTCCGCCAGGATCACCGCCTGCTGCAACTGCGCCAGTGGCTGCAACGTTGCCAGGATCTCAGCCGTAGCCGGCGGGGTCGCCTCTGGCTGATAAGGCTCGCGCGACTCTGCCACGCGCAGGCCGCGCCGGCGGGGGCCAGGGAGGCGCCGCTGGTAGGCCAGTTCGGGGCCGGGAAAGTGCAGCGCTTCGGGCAGCGCGGGGCTGCGTTCCAGCACCGAGCGCACGGCCTGTGCCAGCGCCGCCATCACCTCGGCCTCGCGTGCCAGGCGCACCTCGGTCTTGGCCGGATGGACGTTCACATCCACATCTTCGCCCGGTAGGTCGAGATGGAACACCAACAGGGGGTGTTTGCCTTTGGGCAACAGGCTGCGATATCCGGCTTCGAGCGCTTCCAGCAGCGGACGTGACTGCACCCAGCGCCCGTTGATGAAGAGCGTGATATGTTGGCGGCTACTCTGTGCCAGCGCGCGGTTGCCCACGTAGCCACGCAGGCTATACTGCTCGCTCACCTGCGCGGAGATGGGCGTGAGGGCCTCCGCGAGCGGCAGATGGTAGAGTTCCGCCAGGATGGTGGCCAGATCGCCGGAGCCACTGGTTTGCAGGATCACGCGCTCCTCAATGGTGAGGTTGAAACGCACGGCAGGGTAGCCAGGGGCGTAGCGGCGCAGCAACTGGATGATGTGCGCCGACTCTGTGCGGGCGCCGCGCATAAACTTCAGGCGCGCCGGCACGTTGTAGAACAGGTCGCGCACCGTGACCGTTGTGCCATGCAGACGCGCGCGCTGTCCGCGCCGCGTGACCTCGCCTCCCCGCAGCGTCAACAGCACCCCCGCCTGCTCCTGGCCCGCCGTCTCCTCTGTCTCGATGGCCCGGCTCAGCAGGGTCAGTTCCGCCACGGCGGCGATGCTTGCCAGCGCCTCGCCGCGAAAGCCCAACGTGCGCAGGCGCTCCAGGTCTTCAACGGTGCCGATCTTACTGGTAGTGTGGCGCGCGCAGGCCTGCTCTAATTCGTCCGCGGGAATGCCCCAGCCATCATCGGTGACGCGCACCAGGCGCAGACCACCGCCGCGTATCTCGACGCGCACCTCGCCGGCGCCCGCGTCGAGCGCGTTCTCTACCAGTTCCTTCACTACCGATACGGGCCGCTCGATTACCTCTCCGGCGGCGATGCGCTCCGCCACCTCTGGTGACAACGGGCGGATGGGGGGACGCGTGTGGATTTGATGCTGGCTCATTGTGTGGACCTGTTCTTCTTCCTTTGAATTGCGAACAACAGGTTCAGCGCGTCAAGCGGCGTGATCGCGCACACGTCGATGCTATCCATAATATGCTCTGTGCCGCTCATCCGTTCCAAGGTCTGTGCCACACTGCGAGCCTCTTCGCTCTGCCACTCGTAGGACGCGTCACCCGGAGAGGATAGCGTGTACGAGCCGTGCCCATTGGTCTCGGCCACCCGCAGACTATGGCCGTTCGTAGCCTGCGCACTATAGAGTGTGAGGTCAGGCCCGGCGTGCTGCTTGTTGGCCTCCAACTGTGCCAACACAGCCTCGGCGCGGCGCACAATGCCGGGGGGCATGCCGGCCAGGCGCGCGACATGCACGCCATAGCTGCGACCGATGCAGCCCGGCGTGACGCGGTGCAGGAAGACGATGCCGCCCTGCTCGTCGTCGCTGATGGCCATCGTATAGACGCGCAGGTGTGGCAGTTCGTCGGCCATCGCGGCCAGTTCGTGGTAATGCGTGGCGAAGAGCGTGCGCGCCCCCGTCACCTCGTGCAGGTGCTCGACAACGGCGCGGGCAATCGCCAGACCATCATAGGTGCTGGTGCCCCGGCCGATCTCGTCGAGGATGATCAGGCTGTGCCGCGTGGCGTGGTGCAGAATGGTCGCCGTCTCCTCCATCTCGATCATGAAGGTGCTCTTGCCAGAGGCGATATCGTCCTCGGCGCCGACACGCGTGAAGACGCGATCCACCAGGCCGATGCGCGCGCTCTTCGCTGGCACAAAGCTGCCGATCTGTGCCATCAGCGCGATCAAGGCCACCTGGCGCAGGTATGTTGACTTGCCGGCCATGTTGGGGCCGGTCAGTAGCAGGATACGCGCGTCCTGCTCCGCCTCAAGCGTGGTATCGTTGGGGATAAACACATCGCCATCGAGCACGCTTTCCACCACCGGGTGCCGCCCGCCGCTGATGAGCATGCCGCGCCCATGTTCCAGCACCGGTCGCGTGTAGCCCTGGTGCGCGGCCACCTCCGCCAGACTCAGCAACACATCGACGCGCGCGATAGCTGTGGCGGTGGCCATCAACTGTGGGTAGTAGACGCTCAGTTGGCGCAGCACATCGGCGTAGATACTGCGCTCCACCTCATCGATGCGCTCTTCCGCGCTGAGGATACGCGCCTCGTGCTCCTTGAGTTCAGGGGTGATGTAGCGCTCGCCGTTGGTGAGGGTCTGCCGGCGCTCATAATCGGACGGCGCGAGGTGTTTGCTGGCTTTGCTGACTTCAATATAGTAGCCAAAGACCTTGTTGTAACCTACTTTGAGGCTCTTGATGCCGGTGCGCTGGCGCTCACGCGGCTCCAACGCCGCCATCCAGCGCCGCGAGTCGCGAATCGAGGCGATCAGTTCGTCGAGTTCGCTATGAAAGCCCGCGCGGATCAGGCGCCCGTTCTCCATGTCATCGTCCCGGCCCGCGTGTACCAGCGCCCGGTTGAGCAGATCGACGGCCTGGGGACAGCCATCCAGCGCCTCGGCCAACTCTTGCAGCAGGCGCGCGTTGCAGCCATGCAGCAGTTCGCGCAGACGCGGCACCAGTTCCAGGTACCCATGCAGGCCGATGGCTTCGCGCAGGGAGGCGGTTCCCTGGCGGATACGCCCGGCGGTGCGTTCAAGGTCGCCGAAGCCCTGCAAGCACATGGTGAAGCGACTGCGCAGGGCCGGACTTTCATATAGCTCTTCCACGCTCTCCAGTCGCGCGTCAAGCTCGTTGAGATCAAGCAGCGGCTGCGTGAGCGTGCGGCGCAACTGGCGCGCCCCCATGGGGGTGATTGTGCGGTCCAGCAC
>JALYVR010000520.1 GCA_030853145.1 Chloroflexota bacterium
GTCGTAGCTATGCTGATCTCGGCATGACAGACAAAGCAATGGGCTACCTCGAACGAGCACAAGAGAACCTGCCAAAAACGAAGTTCTGGGAACTGCTGATAGCCACGTCTAAAGCAATGGCACTCATAAAAGGTGACGACATGGAAACTGGTGTGAAGATGGCAGTAGAAGTAACAGAAGAAATAAAAAACGTCGGAATCCTTCGCTATCTGGATCGCATCTATCTTGCAAATAAGTATTTAGAAAACTTAGAGAGAAGAATAGGGAATGTGAGAAAACCCCTTGCAGATGTTTTGTACGAAGAGAAGGTTAGCGATTACTAACTCCTCAGGAAGAATCACTTTTCTCCCAGAGGAAGCGCAAGTGCCAACGTTGTCAGTGGAGCAAATAGCATCCCTGCTTGTCCTGCTAGGAGACAATAGCATGAAATTTGATGAATCGCGCAGAACCGTCCTTCAACTTCTTGGTCTTGCAGGGGCTACTCTCGCAACACAAAATGTCTTCGATCCTGAGCCGTGGGAACGCCTTTCATACGTAGGCTCCACGCCATCCAATATAAGCAGACAAACGCTAGAACAATTCGCAAAGATCAACGAGGCATGTTGGTATATTACCAACGGCACAGAAATTGCGGTCATCGGCAGAGTTCTGCCTGCTTATCTCCCTCAACTAAGCCAGGTCGCAAGAATCTCTTCAAAAAATCAGGATCTCGCTGCACATCTTACAGCGCAAGGGTATCTGCTGGCCGGGCTGGTTGCGCTGGATCAGATGAATACGACAGCAATGGAGCGCTACAGCAAGCTTGCTGTACAGTATAGCCAGATTGCAAAGGACTATAACCTGGAAAATGCAGCTATAAAACAGCAGGCGACTATGTATCTTATCGCCAAAAATCCTGCAAAGGCATTACAGACGTACCAGCGCTGCCTCCCATCTATTGACGAAGTAACACCATTGCTCAGAAGCAGAGCATATCAAGGACTCGCCAGTGCCGCAGCTCGCTGTGGACAAGAGGATGAGGCGCAAAGATATATCGGGCTGGCCTACGACACCTTCCCTGACGATTTCGAGCATGATCCTGCTTTTCTGTATGCAGATAGTGGGCTTTCGGTTCTCTATATGTATGATGGAATCACCAGGCTCGATCTGGATCAGCCACACGCTGCGCTAGAAGCCTTCAATACTGTCGATGGACTGGCCCCAAAGATCCCGATAGGCGAAAGTACCAAATTAGAATTTACCAATCTTCAGGCGAAAGCGGCAACAGCAATGCGGGAGAGAGATGCAGCTATCATGTACATTGAAGCTGCCGTAGGGCAAGGAAAAACTCTCGATAGCCAATGGGGACGTAGTGAGGCATGGGAAGTGTATCAACAGATGAGATTGGTATGGCCTGGTGATACGAGAATCAAAGTGCTAGCCGAGTTGTTCCGACAATAGTCAATGCATTGAATGGGCAAGCCACCGCCCCTACGCGGATATCCTCACGTACCCGCGCGAATATGCTATCATGTCGATTAATATAAAAAGCTATCACAGAAATCACAATGAAAAAGGGATGAGCGTATGCGCCGCACAAAAATTGTCTGCACTATCGGTCCGGCCACCAGTAGTGAAGAGCGTCTTGAACAACTGATGCGCGCGGGGATGAACGTTGCGCGCCTCAACTTCTCGCACGGCACCCAGGAAGAGCACGCCGTGGTGATCGAACGTATCCGCAGCATTTCCGCGCGCCTGGGCTGCGCGATCGCTATTTTACAGGATCTGCAAGGTCCTAAAATCCGTACCGGCCCTCTACAGGGGAGGCAACCCGTGAGGCTGCTGGATGGCGCGAATTTCGTGATCACCTCGCGCGATGCTGAAGGCACGCAGGAGGCAGTTTCGACCACCTATAAACAACTTCCCCAGGATGTCAAACCGGATGATCGTATCTTGCTGGACGATGGCATGCTGGAGCTGCGCGTACTTGACACGACCGAGACGGATGTCCGTTGCCAGGTAATGCACGGTGGCCTGCTCAAGGAACACAAAGGCATTAACCTGCCTGGGGTGGCCGTTAGCGCCCCCGCGCTGACGGAGAAGGACCGCGATGACCTGCGTTTTGGTATCATGCACGGCGTCGATTATGTCGCGCTCAGCTTTGTGCGTAAGCCAGAGGATGTGCTGGAGGCGCAGCAACTCATCCAGCAGTACCAGGCTGCGCGGAGTGGAGGGGGCAAACACCCCCATGCCGTTACGCCGCTGATCGTCAAATTGGAGAAGCCAGAGGCGGTAGAGCGACTTGATGAAATCCTGGATGTGGCGGACGGTATCATGGTCGCGCGTGGCGACCTGGGGGTAGAGATGGCACCTGAGAAGGTGCCGCTGATCCAGAAGCGCGTGATTGCCAGGTGTAACCAGTTAGGGCTACCGGTGATTACCGCGACGCAGATGCTAGAGTCAATGATCAACAATCCACGGCCTACCAGGGCAGAGGTGAGCGACATTTCAAATTCCATCCTTGATGGCACCGACGCCATCATGTTGAGCGCTGAAACGGCTTCCGGCGCCTATCCTATCGAAGCCGTACAGATGATGGTGCGCATAGCTTTAGAGACGGAGACAGGCGATCGAACCGCGCATCAGCCCCAGTGCCAGCATCTTACGCAGGAGCACGCCGTCAGTCATGCTGCCCGCGCGCTCTCGGAAGAGGCCAGTATTAAAGCCATCGTTGTGTTTACGCGCTCTGGGAACTCAGCTCGTTTGATATCTAAGGATCGCCCCCGCCGTTCTATTCTGGCCTATACGCCGTCCGAACATGTGTATCGCCAGCTCGCTCTCTGGTGGGGAGTCTGGCCGCACTGCATCGAGTTGAGCCGCACAACCGAAGAGCTGCTTGAAGCGGTAGAGCAGCGCCTGCTGGAGGATCAGCTTGTCCGCCGTGGCGAGCATGTAGTGATTATGGGGGGCATGCCGCTGGCCAGCCGGGCGCGCACAAACTTTGTGAAGCTGCATCATATCGGGGGATGATCCGCGTAGCGAAACGGGATGCCGTAAAAAAGTCGTTGACAATTCTTTTGTTGCATGCTATTCTGGTCTGACTACAATTCAAGAACACTGTTCTCATGTACACCACGTAAAGACGTGGTGTCCTTGCGCTAAAAGAAAACAGGCCCCAGGAGTTGGGGAAAAGGTGAGAGAGAGAAATATGGCTGTTAAAATTCGTTTGAAGCGTGTGGGGAAGAAGAAGGCCCCCAGCTATCGTGTGGTCATAGCGGAGGCGCAGTCGCCGCGCGATGGGCGTATTATTGAGAATATTGGCTGGTACAACCCGCGTACGGAGCCTTCTGAGATCCATATCAACGAGGAGAAGGTCCTGCACTGGCTGAAGAATGGCGCGCAGCCCACAGATTCGGTAGCTTCTTTGTTGAGGCGCACCGGGGTGCTAGCTCGTTTTGAGCAGACGAAGGCGAAGCCCGCTGCTGCTAGCGATACGAGTCCCGCGGTACCGATGTTTCCTACTGTTGCTCCTATTGAATAGCAACTGAGTAAGGTTACGAGCGAAATGCGTAAATTGGTCGAGTATATCGCCCAGTCGCTGGTGGACGAGCCTGCCGCCGTCCAGGTGCGAGAAGTGCGCAATGACCGCAACGCCCTGGTACTGGAACTGCATGTCGCGCCGGATGACTACGGCAAGGTGATTGGTCGCCAGGGAAGAGTTGCCAAGGCTATGCGCTCCCTCTTGAGGGCCGCCGCTGCCCGTGAGGGGCGGCATACCTCGCTGGAGATCCTGTAAGTATAAAAAGGGCTTTGGCAGCATGCAGAGCAATACAGAATGGGTGACTATTGGAAAAGTAGTGGCCCCTATAGGTGTGCGCGGTGAAACGAAGGTGTTCCTGTTGACGGATATCCCCAATCGCTTCGCGGAGCTTGAGGTGGTCTATCTTGAACCTGACCACGTGCCTCATCGCATCGAAAGCGTGCGCCCCTACAAAGGCACGATGGTGGTGCTGAAGTTTGAGGGCTTCGACGATATGAACGCCGCTGACACTCTGCGCAATCGCGACGTATATATCCCCCTTGCCGAAATGGCAAAGCTCCCCCCTGATTCCTACTACCAGCATGACATCCTGGGACTGCGCGTCTTCCTGATGAACGGGGCTGAACTGGGGGAGATCGTCGATATCCTGCCCACCGGTGGCAACGACGTGTACACTGTGAAGACGGCCGCTGGGCGGCAGGTGCTCATTCCCGCTATCAAACAGGTCATCAAGCAGATAGATCTCATCCGCCGCGCCATGTACATCGACCCGCTTCCCGGCCTGCTCGATGATGAAGATGCCGCGCCCGTCAATGCTGGAGATGAGTAGCCACGCTG
>JALYVR010000521.1 GCA_030853145.1 Chloroflexota bacterium
GATTTATCGTGCCTGGCAACTTTGTCGACTGGCTCGCCAGGCGCGATAAATCGCGCAGCTACGAAACAGGCGGTATCAAGAGCAGCAGGGACACGACTTTTGCGAAGCCCTGTCATCCTCACTCTCTCCTTGACAAATCTTCCGCCATAGCCTATACTTTTACTATCTTACTAGCTATTTATATATTACTTATCTAGAGGCCGATACCGTCGCCAACAGTAGTCTAGCCAGGGGGAGATTTATGGAGACAGAGAAAGCGCTGATCGAATTTCATCTCGACAGCCGGTCAGGAGTGGCCCCCTACCTGCAACTTGTGCAGCAGGTCAAACAGTCACTGCGCCTGGGTTTTCTGAAACCGGGCGATCAATTGCCGACCATGCGCGAGGTGGTATCGAAGCTGGCGATCAATCCCAACACCGTGTTTAAGGCCTATCGCGAGCTTGAGCGCGAGGGCCTGGTCGGCAGCCGCCCCGGCATCGGCACCTTCGTGCTACGAACGCTGGCCGGACCAGCGCTCGAAAGCCACGCAGCCCTTCGCGAAAGCCTGCTGCACTGGCTGCGCGAGGCCTACCAGGCTGGCCTGGACCAGGAGAGCATTATGGCGATCTTCAGCACTACCCTCGAACAGGCCCATAAGGATGCGCACACAGGCATCGCCTGATCTGTTAGCCAGCAACATTCCTTTTGCTCCCCTTTTCTTCCATACTTATGCTAGAATCCGAATCGAAAGGCGTCACTTTGTCTCTCCATTCTGTCGTGGAAGTGTACTACTGAGCGAAAGGCGGTGTCCAGCTATGTCAATCGAAGTCAGAACGACTCCCGATCATGCGACCCATGAGGTGTTCAACCAGGTACCCCCGCTCGCCAACTACAACGTTTTTGAGCAGGATGCGACGCTCGTCGAGAGCGTGCGACGAGAGGGTGCGGCCTGGGCCACCGGTCAGCTTAGTGAGCTTGGGCGTGTGGCTGGGAGTGAAGAGGCGATCCAGTGGAGCTTCGACGCGAATACAGTCACGCCTGTGCTGCACACCCATGATCGTACCGGCCAGCGTATTGATGAGGTCACTTTCCACTCGGCATGGCATTCGTTGCTGCGTACATCAATCAACGCGGGGGCGCACGCGTTGTCGTGGCGCGCTGAGCGTCCGGGGAGGCATGTTGCGCGCGCCGCCGTCTTTTACGTGTGCTCGCAGATGGAGGGCGGTCATTGCTGCCCGATCTCGATGACGCACGCGGTCGTACCGGTCCTGCGCACACAGCCTCTGCTGGCCGCGACCTGGGAGCCGCTGCTTACGTCGCTGACGTATGATCCCGGCCTGCGGCCTCCGCAAGAGAAGCTGGGAATAATCGCCGGCATGGGTATGACCGAGAAACAGGGCGGCTCCGATGTGCGCGCGAACACGACACAGGCCATCCCCGTCAGCGGTGAAGGCGAGCAGGCCTACCGGCTCACCGGACATAAATGGTTCTGCTCGGCCCCCATGTCCGACCTGTTCCTGGTCCTCGCCCAGGCTCCCCGGGGTCTCACCTGTTTCCTCTTACCGCGTATGCTGCCAGATGGCATGCGCAATCGCTTTCTGATCCAGCGGCTCAAGGACAAACTGGGGAATCGCTCGAACGCCTCAAGCGAGGTCGAATTCGATCAGACGTGGGCGCTGCGCGTGGGCGAGGAGGGGCGTGGCGTGCGCACGATCATCGATATGGTCAACTACACGCGCCTGGACTGCGTGATTGGCTCGGCGGCCGGCATGCGCCAGGCGCTGGTCACTGCCGCACACCACGCCGCGCATCGCCAGGCATTTGGGCACCTGCTCAGCGAGCAACCGCTCATGCGCAATGTGCTTGCCGACCTGGCGATTGAGTCGGAGGCCGCGACGCTGCTGGCGATGCGCCTGGCACGCGCCTGCGATCGCGCTGAGAGCGACGCGCATGAAGCGTTCATCAGGCGGCTGGGTACGGCCATAGGCAAATACTGGGTGGCCAAGCGCGGCCCCATGCACGCGGCAGAGGCGCTTGAGTGCCTGGGAGGCAACGGCTATGTCGAAGAGAGCATCATGCCGCGCCTCTATCGCGAGGCACCGCTCAACTCGATCTGGGAAGGATCTGGCAATGTCAACTGCTTAGATGTCTTGCGCGCCATGGGCAAAGAGCCGGCCTCGGTGCAGGCCTTCCTGGCCGAAGTGACACGCGCCCAGGGAACAGATGCGCGCCTGGACGCTGCCATTGTCCGGCTCAAGCGCGAACTGACGGATGGCTCCAACATTGAGGTGCGCGCGCGCTATCTCGTGGAGCAGATGGCTCTGATCTTTCAGGGTGCCTTGCTTGTGCAGTACGGCTTGCCCGCTGTCGCCGACGCATTCTGCGCCTCCCGGCTGGGTGGAGACTGGGGACGCGCCTTCGGCACGCTGCCAGTAGGCACAGACTTCGCGGTTATTCTGGAACGCGCGCGTGTGAATGCATAAATATTGCGTAGGGGGTACAATCGGTCGTAGGGCGCCCCTACGACCGATTGAAAGAGCGAATGGCTCATGGCACCCCTACACCTCTTTCTCCTCCTGCGCAGTTGGTAGCGTTGTGGCCGACTCCATCTGGTCGGTGGTAGGAATGGTGGCAGGTTCCGTCTGGTCGGTGGCCGGGGTAGCGGCAATCTCCGCGTGGTCGCTGGTAGACATTGTGACTACAGCAGCCGGAGTGGCGGATACGTTTGTTGGTGTTGCCAGGGCAGGGGGCGGCTCCTCCTGGCTGGCCAGTAGCGCGGCCACGGTTGGTTTGCGGTGCCTGCGTTCGTAGTAGATGCCCCACAGGCCGAACAGGCAAACGCTGATGGCCATAAAGTAGATGACGCGATCGAGGCCAAAGAGGTCCGCGAAGCCGCCAACGAAGAAAATCACCGGGATCGAGCAGGTATTGAGCAGCATCAGTTGCAGGGCCAGGACGCGGCCCTTGATCCATTCAGGCGTCAGTTCCTGCATCCCCGTCTGCGCCGGGATGTTAATGCAGTCCAGGGCCACGCCTGCCAGCAGCATGAGGAACGCGACAACGATCAGTAAGAATGGATTGGTGTTCCACGTCTTTGGTTGGAGATAACGGGCCACCAGGGTTGAGATAGGTACGAGAGAGAACGTGACGGCGAGACTGGCGCAGCCGAGGAGCACGGCGCGCGATTTGCCCAGGCGATGAATAATGCGGGGCATGAAGACCGAACCCCCGACCAGCCCGATGCCTGCTGGCGCGAAGACAAAAGCCATATCGCTGGCGGGAAGCTCAAGCAGGCGTGTAACGAGTGGCGTAGCCAACTCGCCGATGACCAGCAGCAGTGTGCCTGCGAAGGCGAGCTGGATCACCGCCAGGAAGAGCAGCTTGCTGCGACGGATGAAGCTCCAGCCCTGGCGCATCTCGGTCCAGATACCGCCACTCAGGTTCAGCGGTTGCGCTGGGAGTGTGCCGCGTTGAGGACGCCTGGCCTCTGCGAAGCTGGTACGCGGGATCATCAGGATCAGGCCGGCACAGACCAGGTAGAGCACGCCGATTAACAGGTACAGCGTCTCGGTCGGATGCACGGTTAGCGACGCGATGTGTAGTGTTGGGAAGAGACTAAGCACAATTGGCGCCAGCAGGATGAAGCCTACGGCCTGCGAGAGCGTGAACGTGATATTGAAAAGCGAGAGTGCGGGCACCAACTCTTCCTCATTGACGAGTAAGGGAATAGTTGAGCCTTCCGCCGGCGTGAAGAATTGTCCAATGGTAGCGATAAGAAAGGTGAGCAGGTAGATCGGGATGATCTGGTGGCGGTCGATGAGCAGGGAAATCACAAAGCCGAAGCTTGCGAAGGCGCGCAGGCAATTGCTGCCCCACAGCACCAGCCGCTTGTCCATGCGATCCACAAAGACGCCGGCCGGCGCCCCGAAGAGCACGGCTGGGAGGCTGAAGCAGATAATCGCCAGGCCCACAAGCGTCGTGGAGCCGGTCACCTCTTCGATGAGCACCAGAATCGCATAATTGGATGCATTGAGGATGGTCATGGAGATGAGTTGTGCCAGCCACAGACGCAAAAAGTTCCGCTTTTTTAGAAGCGTCGTAAATCCTCCGCTTCGCGCGGCTACAGCCATGTCGCAATCTCCTTGTGGGTTACATATTCAGCGCAGCAGGTCTCTACGGCTATCACGATTATACATCAGTTTCAGCGTCTGTGTCGATCTTGCGGGGCAGTGTTTGTTTGGTGCGTCGCTCGACCTCGGAGCGAGGCAAGAGGATGCGCCGCCCACAGGTTTCGCAGCGCAGCCCAATGTCGGCTCCCAGGCGCACGACCTGCCAGTCGTAGCTCCCACATGGGTGTGGCTTGCGCAGGCGCAGGCG
>JALYVR010000522.1:0-3199 GCA_030853145.1 Chloroflexota bacterium
GCCATCGCCCTATGCGGACTTGAAAGAAAGATACCGGTAGCGTATAACACAGGTACATTAGTTGCAAGGCGAGGCAAGCCGGACGAGGCAAGCCATCGCCCCTACGCGAATCAGGTTTATCGCACCAACAGGAAAGGCAGGCAGAGCATGCGTTACATCGACTTGAGCGTACCCGTGGCAAATCAGGCCATATACGAGCCGTGGAAGCCGGAAATTCACTATCTCACGCACGAGGGCGAGGGGCTAGACTGGGTGAAGGGCACCTTTGGCGTCACCGAGAAGGACCTTGTGCTTTCGGACGGCAAGGGGGCCGCGTTCGAAGAGATCAAGCTCCTTACCCATGCCGGCACGCACGTTGACGCGCCGTGGCACTACGGCCCCACCAGCGAGGGCAAGAAGGCGCGCACCATCGATGAATGCCCCCTCGAATGGTTCTACGGCAATGGCGTGGTGCTGGACCTGCGCCACAAACAACCAAACGAGATCATCAGCATCGCCGACCTCCAGCAGGCCCTGGCCCGCATCAACTACCAGTTGCAGCCCCTGGATATCGTGCTGCTGATGAGTGGGCGCGACAAGTTCCTGCACAGCATCGAGTACTACGATCAACCCGGCATGGGCTACGACTCAACGCTCTGGCTGGTCAACCAGGGCATCAAGCTCATCGGCGTAGACATGTACGGCTTCGACCGCAAGTTCTCGGATATGGCCGAGGAGTTCAGGCGCACCGGCGATGGCCGCGTCGTCTGGGAGGCCCACTTCGCCGGCATCCAGCAGGAATATTGTCAGATCGAGAAGCTCGCCAACCTCGATCAGATCCCCCACCCCCACGGCTTCAAAGTCTCCTGCTTCCCCATCAACATCCAGGGCGCCAGCGCCGGCTGGTGCCGCGCCGTCGCCATCGTGGATGATGCTGGGGAAGCGACAGAGCAGCACGGCGCCAGCGCTGATGAGATGTCGGGATAGTAGGGCGCAGGCCAGCAATGCCCCTACACGAAAGGGGCAAGACGTGTCGGCAATGTAATAGGGCATCGGCGATGGCGAGACGTGCCGGCAATGTAACAGGGCACCCGCCAGGGATGCCTCTACATTTCATACCCCGATATCGGCGCTCCCATCCGAATCACCGGGTCGGCCTTGGAACCCGTTCCGAGCGCGGGTCTCCATCGCCGTGTCACCTCAGCCCGGTCAGATATGTAGGGGCATCCCTTGCGGGTGCCCTGTTCCAAGTCCGACATCTGTTACATTTGCCCTGCTTTCGTGTACAGGCGCCGCTAGCCTGCTCCCAGCTCCCCCATCACCCATCCAATTCGCTGAAGAGGTGACAATTGAAGCGCACAGCCTTATCCAGATCCTGGAGACGGATGTGTTCGTTGGGGGAGTGCGCGCCATTGGCCCAGTAGCTGGGATTGCCGGGTGCGCTGAGGCCAGGGACGCCGACGTGGCGCTGGAGCGGGTCGAGCAAGGGTAGGGTGCCGCCGACGATGGGCGTGATCGATGGGCGCTGGCCCTCGAAGGACTCGGCGATCCTGGCTACTCGCTGCACAAAGGGATTGTCGATGGCGGTCATCACGGGCGCGGAATTGCCGAAGCTGGTGATGCGAATATCGCGGTAGCCTTCGGCGTCCAGGTGGGCACGCAGCCTGGCCAGGATGTCGTCTGGCTCCTGGTTGGGTACGAGGCGGAAGTCGATCTTGGCCATGGCCTTCGCCGGCAGCACGGTCTTGGTGCCTTCGCCTGTGTAGCCGCTCAGCAGGCCAGCCAGGTTGCAGGTGGGGGCAAACGCCTGTCGCTCGCGCCGGGCCGCCCCTGCCAGGCCATCGACGAACTGCTCTATCTGATACGTCGCGAGGCCTTCGGCATCCATGTCGCGCTGGTCGGCGAGGGCAGCCAGCTCGGCCTCGGTTGGCTTGCGCACGGTATCGTAGAAGCCACGAATGCGGATCTGCCCATCCGGGCCGCGCAGGGTAGCCAGCGCCTGCACCAGACGCCAGGCGGCGCTGGGCAGGGTCGGCGCCCCACCCGAATGCGCGTCGATACCCGTTCCCTGCACGTCCAGTTGCACATACAGTAGCCCCTTGGTTCCCAGGTGCAGTTCCGGGCGACCCGTTGGATCAAAGCTCGATCCCTCCCAGAGGCAACCATCCGCGCGCAGCAGGTCCGCGTATTGCGAGGCGATGGCTCCAAAGTGCGGACTACCGATCTCCTCCTCGCCCTCGATAATCCAGCGCAGCGTGATCGGCAACTCACCATCCACCGCGCGCAGCGCCTGGATCGCCGTCAGCCGCGTGGCGATCTCGCCCTTGTTGTCGTGCGAGCCACGCGCGTACAGCTTGCCATCGCGCACCGTCGGCTCAAACGGCGGCGTGTGCCACAAATCTAACGGCTCGGCCGGCTGCACATCATAGTGGTTGTAGAGCAGCACGGTATAGGGACTCCTGCCCTTCAGCTCTCCATAAATAGCCGGCGGCGCCCCCTCCGCCATCAGCCGCCGCGTCTGAAAGCCGCTCCCTTGCAGTAGCGACTCCACAATATCAGCCATCTCCGCCATGCCCACGCCCTGCGCCGATACGCTTGGCTGCCGACACAACCGCTCAAGCAACGCCTGAGCATCCCCCGCGTGCTCCTCCAGGTACGACGTAAGCGCCTCAGTCATGATTGCGGTACCCCTCTCTGCTTGTATGCAACGCGTCAATGCCTATAGCAACACAACAATGTCATTCTGCCTGCTATCCTATCACAAAATCTTCCTTGGGAAGTATATCGGGCTTGGAGCGGGACACGCTATGGCAGGTGACAGATGTCGGGCTTGGAGCAGGGCACCCGCCAGGGATGCCTCTACATTTCATACCCCGATATCGGCGCTCCCATCCGAATCACCGGGTCGGCCTTGGAACCCGCTCCGAGCGCTGGCCTCCATCGCCGTGTCACCTCAGCCCGGTCAGATATGTAGGGGCATCCCTTGCGGGTGCCCTGTTCCAAGCCCGACATCTCGATCCCTATTGCGTATCAACGAAGGCTCGTAAATCGCGAATATATCCCTCATGTGTCTTATTCTTGAATAAGTGGATGCCGTCTCAAACGCTCTGTAAAAACCTACCCCTGCGAAAGTCCTTCTCCCTTATGCCAGCATCAAATGCACATCCCCGAACTCGTGCCACAGGTACTCCTCGCGCAGGGCCGCCTCGTATGTCACGCG
>JALYVR010000522.1:3209-4353 GCA_030853145.1 Chloroflexota bacterium
CCAGTGCCTCCAGCATGGCCAGGTGTGAGGCTTGCGGCTCATGCAGGCCGGTCAGCAGGGCATCCACGCCGTATATGCCGCGCTCAGGGGTGATTACCAGCCGTGTCCAACCTTCGCCGGGGCTGGTCACTCTCTGCGGGGTGGTCACTGTCTCAAGGGCGCGCACGGCCGTTGTGCCTATTGCAATCACGCGCCGGCCCTCGGCACGCGCGGCGTTCACCAGGCGCGCGGTCTCCGCTGGCACGCGATAGTATTCTTCGTAGGGCGGCTCGTGTAGTTCGAGGCTGGCAACGCCCGTGTGCAGCAGCAGGGGAGCGATCTGGATGCCGCGTGCTACGAGACTCGTGATGAGTTCGGGCGTGAAGGCACGACCGGCGGAGGGCATCTCGGCGCTGCCAACTTCGGTGACGTAGGCGGTCTGGTAGTAGCTGGCCGGCCATTGCCGTTTGACGTAGCTATAGCGAATCGGGAAGCCGTGGCGCGCAAGGTACGCGTCGAGATCGCATGGCAGGTCGTTGAGTGTCGCGATCCATAGGCGGCGTGGGGAGTTGGAGGCTGTGCGACGGTCCTGGGCGTAATGGACATGCAGCGTGGCGCCCGCCCCACCCGGCAGCCGCAACGTCTCGCCCGCCCGCGTATCATAGAAGGCCTGAGCCGCCCCCGCGCCCGGCTGGCGCACCTCGACAACCCACAGGTCGGCGGGCAGGTGCGTCGAGAGATGCAGTTCCAGCTCGCTGCCATCCGCGCGCGTGGCGTTGAGGGCCGCGTTCATGGTGCCGCTCGTGTTGATGACAAGCATATCGCCGGCCTCCAGAAACGCGCCGATCTCGCGAAAGCGCGTGTGAACCACGCGGTCATCCGCGCGATATGATACCATCAGCCGCACCTCGTCGCGCGCTAGCCCCCGCGCCTCCGGCGGCTCGCTCGCCTCAAGGTGCGCTGGAAGCTCAAAATCGAGAGCCATCAAGCTGTCAGGATTCCTCCCCATATGCTTGCCAACGTGTCCTACTTCGATACGATGGTAACGCGGTTCGTCTGTATATGAAAGCAAAACGGCTCTTTCATTAGTTATGAGCGTTTCGTTCATGGTGATACCTCTAATAATACGGAGCACGAGCCACAAGGGCGATGGGCGGGTGGGACA
>JALYVR010000523.1 GCA_030853145.1 Chloroflexota bacterium
GAACGCCTGGGACTCGAAGAGCGCGGTGGCGCGCTACGGCTCGGCCTGGCACACTACAACACGGTGGCGGAGATTGAGCGGGTCTTGCATGCCCTGGAACAGGTGCAGTAGAGGAGGAATCATGGACATACAGAATAAAGAGTATAGTGACTGGTATCCGCTTGTACGCGACTATACCACGCAACTGGTTGGTATTCGCAGCGTCAGCCCTGGTACAGGCGAAAACAGCGTGGCCCTGAAGGTATTTGAATTGCTGTGCAGCGATGGTCTGGCCCCGTGCTATACGGCCTGCGGCTTTGACCCTATCATCGGAGACCCGTATGAGCGCATGAACGCGTTTGCTCTGCTACGTGGACAAAGCACACGGACGGTCGTGTTGCTTGGACATATAGATACCGTAGATACCCTGGATTATGGTCCTCTAGAATCCTGGGCGCTTGAGCCAGGCGCGCTGGCCGAGCGGCAACGCAGGCTCATTGAGCTGACGGAGGGGCTGGAGGAAGACGTGGCTGCGCACCCCGGCGATTGGATGTTTGGGCGCGGCGTTGTGGATATGAAGAGCGGAGTGGCAGCCAATATAGCGGTCATGCGTCGCCTGGCAGCACAGGCCAGGACATCACCGCTGCCGGTGTCTGTGGTGATGCTGGCGACCCCGGACGAAGAGAACGAGTCGGCCGGTGTGCTTCAGGCGGTGCGGCTGCTGCTGCTCCTGCGCGAGAAGTTTGGCCTTGACTATATTGGCGCCATCAATACCGATTACACGGCCGCGCGCTATCCCGGTGACCCCCACCGCTACGTGTATGCCGGCACCGTTGGCAAGCTCCTGCCCTGCTTTCTGGTGCTAGGTCGTGAGGCCCACGTCGGCGAACCTTTTCACGGCCTGGATACCAACTTGCTGGCAGCGGAACTGATTAGCGACCTGAGCATGAATGATGCGCTCTGCGATGTGGCGCGTGGGCAGATGACGCCGCCGCCTGTGACCCTGCATGCGACGGATTTGAAGACGCATTACGATGTGCAGTTGCCTTATGCTTCGTATTTCTACCTGAACGTCCTGACGCTGACGAGCGACCCCGGCGAATTGCTGGAGCGCCTCTGCCAGCGCAGCGAGCAGGTCATGGCGCGCACGCTGGCGCGCATCGACGAGACCGAGCGGCGCTGGTCGCTTGCAAGCGGCAATCCAGCGCCTGTGCAGGAGCGGCCGCCGCGCTCAGGTGTCGTCCTCACCTATGCCACGCTCTACGAGCAGGCAGTGCAGCGTCTGGGGCCGAAGATGGTGGCGCATAAGTTGGAGAACGAGTGGGAGGACGGGCCAATCGGGCTTGATAAGCGCGACCTCTGCCTGCGCCTGGTGCGCTACCTGTGGGCGCTCAGCGAGCGGCAGGGGCCGGCGGTCATCATCTACTACGCGCCTCCCTACTATCCCCATGTAGCCAGCGTGCCGGGCGTGTTTCAGGATGCCGTCTCAAGTGTGGTGAAGCAGCATGCAGATCTCAATGTTGTGTATCAGGAGTACTACCCCTATCTTTCTGATATGAGTTACCTGAGCCTGGACCCTGGCATGGATCTGGCGGCACTGAAGGCGAATATGCCTGTCTGGCAGGATGCTCGCACGCATACGCCGCCCCGGCGCGGCTCGTACAGTCTGCCATTTGAGGATATCCAGCAGCTCAATATTCCGGTCGTCAATATGGGACCGTATGGTCGGGGGGTGCATCAGCGCGGCGAGGGACTCTTGATGTCTTACTCGTTTGGCGTCTTACCTCAGCTTATCTGGGAGACGCTTCTACGCCTGACCTGAGCAGGCACGAGCGGGTCAACCGGCAAGTGGGTTGCAAACGCGTATGGTCGCTATGAGACTCCCAATATGTAGAGGGAGTCTCGATTGAAAGAATTTCGGCGAGTGGGAGATGCTTCCAAATATCGCCTATCCCTCCATAATGTACATTGGCCATATCTTGTTCACCTCCTTGTTAACCCATGGCTTGCTTGCTATGCCGGGCATTCTTCAAGAAACTGGGGAAGCCCTTCATTCTGAGCATCGGGAGCGGGAAAGGCGTATTTAAAAGAAAAGGCAAACGCCGTTGCACCGTTGATACGCAAAGACTCCAGGCGTGCTTTTGCCTCTTCTACCGTGGGGATGTGGCTTTGAGGAATCCACCAGAGAGCCATGTATGGGCCATCGAAGCGCTCAAACCAGCGCCGACGCTGCTTCATGACGTGGCGATGTTCACTTTCCATGGCGTAGATATAGTGAGATAAAGCCTCTAATGAGGCCCAGGCAGACATATTGAAAATGATGAGATCATCTTCATAAGCGCGAACTGCTGTCGCATTTCCTGCGCTCGTTTGGAAGCGCCAGATAAAACCTGGACTGGCATCCGCAAGTGCATTGACTTCATCCAGTTTTGCCACGAAGCCTGCCATGAGTGGATCGCTTAGAGGGGCGATCATGCGGGCAATGTTTACTTGAGCAAGATGATGCATTCTCTCTCTCCTTATACCGGGGCACTATGCTGACTTGCGCGTGGTCACTGTGAACGCTCCCCATTCGCCAGCCAGGGACTGGCCGTGAACGGAGATACTTTTTCCCTGCTCGATGGTCTTCTCGGTCATCAAGCCCAATGCGATGAGCAGGGAGGGTATCTTGCAGGGCATCTCTTTGTACACGCCGACTTTTTGTCCGTCGAGGATGAAGTTGACTTCATCCTTGCCCTGGTCGTAGCTGATGCCGTAATGGTGAAGCTGGCCAGGGCTGGTCTCCACGGTCAACTCGTTAAAATCTGAGAAATACTTGGGCTTCACCGCGCCTTCTACATCTGGCGCGGCTGGTATGCCGGGGAAGGGCAGCCGCGCGTAGACCGTCGCAATAGTGTCGTTGCAGGCAAAGAAGTCGAGCGCGAAGCCGGTGCTGAAGTCCAGCAGATTCACCGAGACGAAACCATCGTAGAGATCGCGCACCTTCGTGCCTGCGCAGCGCGCCCGCATATCCCACTCGAAAGAGATCACGCCGTTGTCGGGTACCATAAAGTTCCGTGTTGAGAAAAACATATTCTTGGCGTTATCCAGGATCTGCACCTGGTGATTGGCGCGCGTCAGTTTCATGACCCCTACTCGCAGGCGCTCCCCTTCCACAACGACGACCGCGTCAGGCTCACGATAGCGCCAGAAGGTGCCATCGGGCAACGGGAAGCCGCCGTATTCCCAGGCGCGATCAACGCCCGTGATGATGCTGTGATAGCCGGCATAGAGAGAGGCTTCCTCATGCTGCTGTGTGTCCATGAGTGCGCTGTCCTGGGTCTCTGCCATCTGGTTGCTACCTTTCTCGTCTTTTATCATTACTATTTGCTCAATGCGTGCCATAGAACTGGCGCTCCACTTGCTAGCGGGCTTGCGCCACTGCTCCATTATACAGCGTATGCCTGCCTTTTTAGAGAATCAATTGTGAAATCTGGTCATGGGCCTGCATAAATTCAGGCGCGAATGGCTCAGCATAGTATCTGTAAAAGGCTTCTTCCAGGATCTGGCGGGTGCGAGCATTGAGTAACCAGGCAGATATATGATCCCATTGTCCTTCATACCACCAGACAGCCCTGTGTGCCGCTATAAAGAACGCTTCCTGTCGAACGAACTCCGCCAGGTGACGCAGAGCTGACAGCGATTGTGTCTGTCGCCAGAGGTCAAGAAACGCTTCCTGTTCAGCGGTGCATTGCGCTATAAATCGCAAAAACAGACGCGCATAGCCAAAATTAGGGTGCGTGGAAGGATAGGATGAGGAGAGTACCGCGCGCCACACACGGATGAAGTAGCTCTCAAGCGCCTTGCGTTCCTCTGCTGGCCATGTCTGCCACCTGGCATATTTCATTTTTACGCTCAGGAGATCAAGTTCGTACCAATCTGGATAGCGGTGACTGCTCAAGAGTTCCAGGTAACGGGGGAGAAAGTGCTTAAAATCTTCGAGGTCTCCCCACGTCCACAACGCGTTCACAGTGTAGGCATGAAGATCGTCTGGCTTGAGGTCTCGCAGTGCTACCAGATGCAGGCGCTCTTGCTCGGCGGGACTGACACAGCCTGGACAGGCCGGGATAGCGCGCCTGAGCGGATAGGCAGCGAACGTCGTATACAGGTGTTCGATCGCTGGCTGTAACGCTTCTTTCTCGTGTAGGTTGTTTTTCGTCATACGATGCTCTCTGGCTAGAAGCCATTATCTTGAAAGTATATCATAGATTTGAGGACAATCCCCAGGTGTACAAGGCATCGCCAAAGTCGATCTCCTTCGTACATGAGTTACCCCAAATTTTTCGAACGGGCGTTCGAGAGCCGTTCGATCCCCTTCTCAAGCGGGGTTGCAA
>JALYVR010000524.1 GCA_030853145.1 Chloroflexota bacterium
CTTTTCGACCATCGGTTCTCAAAATTCGAGGTAACTCATGTCTTTGTCAGGTTGTGAGCGCAGGCTCTGGCGCTGGTGTGGCCTCCGTCACTCTCCGAGGACGCCGCAACAGCAGGGCGAGGGCATAGAATAGGATCACAGGTACCAGCAGCATGCGGTAACCGAACAGCATGCTGAAGTACTCCAGCGAGCCACCTACCATGATACCCAGCAGGTTCGAGGCGAAGGCGATGTCCGCCGTCTCGCTGTTGCGGAAGGCGTTAGTGAAGATGATGTTCGCCAGGAAGACCGGTGTGAAGGCCAGGATGCTCGCCAGTAGATAGCGGGCCAGCGGGTTGCCCAGCAGCAGCGCTTCGGGTGGCAGGAGCAGGTTGACCACGAGCACGGCGAACAGCAGCAGGTAAAACAGGCCAATGCGCCGGATTTTGAAGTACCTGTTGACCAGCACCGCCAGCAGCACGCTGCTCAGGATCGCGAAGAAGACCAGCGAATTGACCAGCCAGGTGCTCCCGAATAGCAGCGCGAAGGTGGTCAGGCTCTTGACCTCCAGCAGCATAAAGGCCACGCCCAGGAAGAACATATGCCAATCGAAGCGTCGCAGCGTACTCCTGGGTGCGAGGGTCAGCGTGCCTCCCAGGGCAAACACCGCCACCATCACGAGACCGGCGATATAGAGCAGCGGGAAGCTGTGTTCAACCAGGTAGAGGAACGGCCAGTCGTCGGTGGCTACCTGGCGCGAGGTCAATGGATAGAAGCCCTCGCCGATGACGTGCAACTGGGTCCCGTTCGCGGGATTCTCGTGGTAGGGACCGAACATCCCGGCCGGCAGCGTATTTAGTCTCGGCCCATCCATAATCACGGCGGCGCGGCCCCATCCACCGTACGTTGAGACGAGCGGCTCCTGGTTGTTGAAGGCATGGCCGACCATATCGACCAGTTTCTCGACCAGCCAGGACTGTCGATAATAGTTATAGAGCACCACCAGCCCATTGCTCGTCAGGTGAGAGCGGGCGGCCTCCAGCGATTCCTGTGTCAGCAAGAAACTCTCCAGGCGCAGGCTGGTATTGTTCGAGGTCAGAGTCAGCGAATCGGGCAGGGCGAAGATGATCAGGTCGTAGTGCTCGGTCGTGTTTTGCAGGAAGGCGCGCCCGTCGTTGATCACTACATGCACGCGGGGGTTACTATAGGGATGGTCTGGATTCAGACGCGCGCCCAGTTGCTGGATCGTCGGATCGATCTCCACAGCCGTCACCGACTTCACGCCGAGGCCCAGCGCCGTCGCCACATCGGACCCGCTACCCGCGCCCAGGATCAGCGCGTGCTGGAACGTATTGCCAGGGAAGAGCTGGTACACACGCCGGTAGAAAGCCTCCTTGGTTTGCCAGGGCTTCATCGACTGGTGACCCCCGGCATTATTCACATCAACAAGATAGCCGCTTGGCTGGATAGGATGGAGCAGGATCTTGTAGTACGGCGACCAGTAGGTATTGTTCTGGAGCAGGCCGACGACGACCAGGCTCACCAGGAACATTGTGGCCGTGGCTACTACCGTCTTTTTGCTGCTCAGCAGCAGAATCAGCAGCGCCAGTACGCCGAACCATACAAGCGGTGGCAGGGCGAAGTAGGCAATGATAGAGAAACAGGCGATGCCTATCAGGCTGCCGATGATGTCAAACGTGTACGAGGTCAGCGGCTGAACCTGCATAAACAACTGGCCGAACGCACGGGATAGGGGGATGAAGCAGATCACCACCATTCCGAAGATGATGGGCAGGACGATGAAGTTTTCCGTGCTGGCCTGGAGTTCACCGGCGCCGTAGTAGAGTACCTCGGTCGAACTGATGCGCAGTTCGAAGCGATTTACCCCGACGACGATGGCCATCAGCACCACCAGGAGGGGAAAGGGCGGAAACCAGAACCGCTGGCGGCGCGCTGTCAGCATGCCCAGGCCGATGCCCAGGAACGAGGCGAGCAGGAGGAAATTGTTGAAATAACTCAAGTAGCGCACATACGATGGAATCCAGCGGATGCATAGCAACTCGAAGAAGAGCATCGCGAAGGAGACCAGGAAGATGCGCGCGCGAGGACTGCTGATGAAGGGTTGCTTGGGCGAGTCGGCGCGTAGCCATGACCAGAGCCAGGGATACCGGGACCATGTTGTGGCAACTGCTTGACGCACTGAAAACCTCCTTAAGAATCCGGCAGTAGTTATTGAGTGGAAACAACAGCGTTGAAATGTGCTCTCAATAACTTTCTCACATATCGTGGGTAATATGCAACCCTCAATCTCCCTGCTATATAGGAGCTTATTGTAGCTATGTAGCCCTGGTTCAGGATCACCATGGCAGAGGCCCAGATGGGGGTGGCCGCGCTTGTGCCAGCCGGTGTGGGGATTCCAAGTTGCAGAGGGACCATTTGATCGGTAGCGGGAGTCCGCTGAACGCTGCTCTGTCCACCGTTACAGGCCGCCAATAAGACGATGGCGAGCATCAGGCCAGGAAGCCTCAGCCACCGGCGACTCCTCAGCAAAGATAATGGAGATTGTTTAAACATATTCTCTTCATCTCATTCTTGTAATTTTTTGTGACCTCTTCGAAAGCGCTGGCACCCGCACAGCTTGTACAAGAAGAATAGAATGCCTGCTCACAACATTCGGGATATCTCATGAGTGTCAGGTGGTTTTGGCGAGCCATGCAAGCGTTTCTAAGCCTCGATGCCTGAGCAATATCCTGCGAAGAACCCTCCCATAATCAGGAAGAGGAAGAGGGAGAGCAGCCCCGTCACCACAGACCAGACGATCATCCCCCAATGGTTGCTCTCACCTTGCGCGTTTGCCGCTTCTTCCTTTGTCCCTTCCAGAACGATGTGATAGTATGAGAGATTGTTGGTCATCATATACCTCCACCTGCTTGTGAACAGCTATTGTTTGTCTCATAACGCCATGCATCACGGGTATCTACTTACATACATTTCATTGAGCATAGTATGCCTGTGCGGGAGGAGCGTTTGAATAGCATTCACTAGGCGAGTTGATATGCATGAGTTTTCTTGAAATAGGGCCTGATCGGGCAGCCTCATAGTTGTTGTGCTATAATAGCGGGACAGCCGGCCCCGCCTCGCTACATTGTGGGCCATAGAAGCTGTTGAGAAGGCCTGAATAGCGTTGAAACGCTATAGTATGGGCCTTTGATAGAGAATTTGGAGGACGCCGCGTCATGATATTCGATGGAAAGCGAAGATCTCTGCTCCCGGTCATGCCCATCATATATGGTCTTTTTCTCTCTCTGTTGTTGGTTGCCTGCGGTGGTGGCAGTGATAATGCGGCTACTACGCCGACCGTATCCACGCCTCCCCCAGCGCAGCCGACATCTGCCCCGGCTTCAAATATGGCTACCTATAGGGGCGATGGCTACTCGATTGGTTATCCCAATGGCTGGAAGATTGATAAAAGCCAATCGGGGTTCATTACCTTCTCCGATCCGCAAGGGATCGCCTACCTGACTGTGCATGTGATGGAGAACCCCGGTGGCTTCATCTCTCCCTCTAACCAGGTTGACGCGGGCCTGCAACTGTTCCAGTCGCGCACATCTGGCAACTACCATCGACTCAGTGTAGCCTCAACGACCAGCGTCGGTGGTGATACCTGGAACCAGGGATCTGCCACAGGTAACCTTGATGTGAAAGGCCAGTCGGCGCCCGTTCCGGTAAAAGTTGTGGTCATCGCCGATAACCATCCCGCCAATGCTCAGAATTCTCGCGGCTACTCCATCGCCTACGCCACGGCCGAGCAGGTCTTTGATCTGGCCAACGAGGGCGAGTTCCAGCCGATGCTGCAAGCGTTCAGGTTTGCCTAGCCAGGCTTTTTCACTTCCTCCAGCAGCACATGTGTGATACCTTCCTGATAGGCCCAGTGGCCCTGCTCTTGCATGATCGTGACCAGGGGCGCGAATACATCAGGGAGGGTAGCCAGCGCGGCCAGGTCTGATGCGCTGGCGGTGGCGCCTTCGGCGTGGATGGCTAGCAGATAAGAGTCGGGGTCGAAGCGCCAGGGATGGCAGCGCCCCGGATAGCGCGCTAGCAGGCTCGCGGCAATCTGCAAGCCGGCCAGATCGAAGTCGCCGCTGTAATACAGACTATTGGCTGGCGGCTGAGCCATGAGGAGATCGAGCAGGATGAGCGCGGCAGCGCTGGGCCAGCCTGATGTGCAGATCAAGGTTGGGAGCGCGGTTGCCTGCCCGTTGCTGGCGTATGACTGGTATGCTCCCGGATTGTCGTCATGGTTCAGTCCCGCGATGACCTCCTCGAACACTTGCGGATTCTCGAAGATGTAGATGGCGTTGCTGGCAGGCTG
>JALYVR010000525.1 GCA_030853145.1 Chloroflexota bacterium
GTGCGCGATATGCCCAGCCACGGCCTGAAAGATGTGGCGCGCTACTTCAATATTGCCCCGCCCGACCGCGTCTATCTGGAGGGCGCGGCGATTTTTGATACCTATCGCCGCGACCCCGAGCGCGTGCGCCGCTACGCGTTGGATGATGTGTCCGAGGTAGATGGTCTCTCTCAGCGTTTGCTGGGGTCGCCCTTCGCGCTGGCCGGTATGGCGCCGCGCCGCTATGAGCGCCTAGCCTCGGCTGGCCCCGCTATGGGCGTTCTTGAACCGATTCTTGTGCGTGCCTACCTGCATACCGGCACCGCGCTCCCCTACCAGGCGGCGAACCAGTATGCCGGCGAGGATAGCCTGCACGAAGGCGGTGCCGTGCGCCTGTACGCGGATGGCATCGCCGAGCACGTTGTGAAGGCCGATGTGGCCTCGCTCTACCCCTCGCTGATGCGTACCTACCAGATCGGTCCCGCCTGCGATCGCCTGGGCGTCTTGCTGAGCGTGTTGGGACGCCTGACCGATCTGCGCCTGAGCCATAAAGCAGCGGCGCGCGCGGCCTCGCCCGGCTCCGTGGAGGCCAATCACCATGATGCCACTCAGGCGGCGATGAAGATTCTGATTAACGCGGCCTATGGTTACATGGGTGCCGGCTCGATGGCGCTCTTCGCCGATAACCGCGCTGCCGGCGAGGTGACGCGGCGTGGGCGCGAGGTGCTCAACCAGGTGGTTGATGCTCTGAGCCAGCATGGGATGGCCCTGATAGAGGCCGATACTGACGGCGTGTATTTTGCTGTGCCTCCCGACTGGTCGGAGGAGCAGGAACGTACACTGGTCGCTGAGATCGGGACTGCATTGCCGGTGGGGATTCGCCTGGAATACGAGGGACGCTATCGCGCCATGCTCAGTCACGAGGTCAAAAACTACGCCCTCCTGACATATGGCGGGCAACTGGTTGTGCATGGTGTGGCGTTGCGTTCCAGCCGGGCCGAGCCGTTCGGCGAGCGCTTCTTGCGTCAGGCCCTGCAATGTGCTATGACCGGCGATGTCACCGGTGTGCGCCAGGCCTATCTCCAGACAGTAGATACCCTGCGCACGCGCGCGCTGCCAGCCTCTGATTTGGGGGCCCGTGTGCGCCTGTCGAAGACCCCCGAAGCCTACCTGGCATCCCGCGCCACGCACCCTGAGCCGCAGTATGAAGCATTGATGAATGCCCAGCGTACAAAGTGGTATCCCGGCGAGCGCGTGCGCTTCTATCGCGCTCGCGGCAAGAACTATATCTGGCTGCCCGAAGAGGCCGCCGAAACCCCTCTCGATCATGGCTGGACTGCCGATGATGGCCCGGAGGCGCATGACGACACCCCATCCCGGCGCGAAGTCAGCGCCGCGCGCCGCGATTACGATGTAGAACACTACCTCCAGGTGCTCGTCACGTCCTACGCGGCCCGCCTGCGCAAGGCCTTTTCCCCCGCCGATTTCGCGCAACTTTTCCGCCTGGATACCCAGCCCGGCCTCTTCGACGAACCCATCGAAAATATCCAACCCCGCTGGATTCGCTGCCAGCCTGCATAAACCTATCATGAGAATGTGCCACTCTGGACAGTCTCTCTTGCAGGCACTACAATACAGTAGATCATTTTTCATCGTCGTTCCTTAGGTAGTGAACACGGGTTGCTACCTATATCAGGGAGATACAGCTGTGATTATTGTCTTACTGGCTTTGATTGGCGCGCTGATCGTCATGGCGATCCTGACGATTGGGCGCCTGGGATTTGGGCGACGCGAGCGATTCGTGGCCCAGAGGTTTACGCGCTGGTTTGTGGGCTACTTTGTGCTGAACTTTGTGATCTGCCTGGCTATCCTCTATTTTAGCCAGCCTGCGCTCACCGGGCCGTTCGGCGGCTGGCAGTGGTTGCTCTGGCCGCTCATCATTAGCAGCGCGGCGAACCTTTTTGCCTTCGCCCGGCCTGCTATGGGTGTGCTGGAGGAGGCGTCGGCCGCCAGCCAGGGGCGTGTGCGTCCGGTGCGCGGCAGCTCCACGGCGATGCCCACGGATGTCTCGCGTGGAGCCATTGCTGCCGGTATCTTTGGCCTGGTGGTGGCTGGAGTCATCGGTCTTGTGGTAAGCGGCCTGATCGTCGTCTTTACCACCTGGTTCGATACCAATGCCAAGGCCCTGGCCAATATTCCTAACGTCACCATACAGAAATCGCCGGTGTTGCCTCCCACCGATCCCCGCCACATCGTCCTGGTAAGCCCCAATGTCGCGGCCTACAAGGGGCAGCAGGTGCTGGGTTCCAATGGGCAGAACCTGGGTTCAACCTATAACCTCGACCCTACCAGCTATACCCTGCAATCGATCAACCATCACCTCTACTATGTGGCGCCGTTGACGTACAACAATATCTTCGCCAACCTTGCCAGTTCCACAACGCCCGGTTTTGTGGTGGTGGACGCCGAGGACCCGCAGGCCCAACCCCAGTTGCGCGTGGCTCCGGCGCAGGCCGATGCCTCGCTGGCCTACCTGCCCGGCGCGCTGCTGAACCAGGATCTATTGCGCCATGTCTACCTGAGCGGCTACACGTCTGGCCGCCTCGTTGATCCAACGCTGGAACTCAATGATAGCTTCCACCCCTACTGGACGATCTCGTTGATGCAGCCAACGCGTGGCTATACAGGCGATAGGCTTGCTGATGTATTGATCGTTGACGCGCACACGGGCGACATAAGCGAGTATCTCCCTCAGAATGTGCCCACGTGGGTTGATCGCGTGATGCCGGCGGACACTGTGTCTCAGTATCTGCAATGGTGGGGCCAGTACCACGCCGCCCCCTGGTTCAATCCATCCGGCGCGGGACAGCAAACGCCAGCCGGTGTGCCGCAGTTGCTCTACAATAACGTCGACCAACCTGTCTGGCTGGTGCCGATGACCTCGTCCTCGTCAAACGACAACTCCAGCACGGGCGTCTTCCTCTTCGATACCCATAAAAATCAAGGCGCCTTCTACCCGTTGTCCGGTCTGGGCATCGGTAGCAATGTGGAGAGTACGATTAAATCTACCCGCTCCAACATTCGCGGCTACGATGTGGATAGTATCCAGCTCTATCAGATCTATGGCACGCCCACCTGGGTCGCCACTTTTGTGCAGAGCACCAGCAGTGGCTCTATCTTCCAGGCTGTCGGCATCGTCGATGCCAGGAACCTGAACGGCAGCAATGTGCAGTACGAGACGACGCTCCCGGCGGCTCTGCAGGATTACCAGCAGTGGCTCACCCAGCAGGCGAACAATGGCAATACGCCCACGGGAGGCACCACGAAGACGGTCATTGGCAAGGTCCTGCGCATCTCGGCGGTGCAGCAGGGGACCAATACCATCTACTATATCCAGGTTGAGGGTCAGAACACCATCTTCACCGCGAACCTGGGTCTCTCGCCCAAGCTTCCACTGGTGCAGCCCGGTGATACCATCCAGGGTAGTTACCTGGATACCGGGGGGACAGTGCTCAACTTTACCACCTTTGATGACCTGAGTATCCGGCTTGGTGGAGGGGGTACTCCCGTGCCAGGAACGACGCCCACGCCGGCCATCACGCCTGCGGTTACGCCGACCCCTACTCCTAAAACCAGGTGACGCATGGCGCGTGCCAGCGAGTTGTGGTAGGCTGTGATGCGTCACGGCCTGGCCACAATTTTGATAGGTACCCGGTAACAGTTGAGCCGGGATGTGGAAAGAGAGGCACTGGATGCCCCATTACTTTACGCGCGAGGAAGCTGAGACATTGTTACCCGCCATCTCTGTCCTGTTGCGTAAGATTCAGGAACATCGTCAGGAGATGCAGCACATCGAAGCGCGGCTGGTCCACTTACGTATGCAGGCGCGCGGCAACGGCCATAATCTACACGCGGACCTGGCAGAAGCGCAGCATGCGTTAGCCCAGCATATAGATGCTTTGCAGGAGAGCGCCAATGCATTGGGCGAATTTGGCTGTGAGTTAAAAGATCCTGACCGCGGCTTGATCGACTTTCTTAGCCTGCGCGATGGGCGCGAGGTCTATCTGTGCTGGTTGCTAGGCGAGGATCGTATCAACTACTGGCATCCCCTGGAGACGGGCATCGCGGGCCGCCGCCCTCTATAGCACGCAGGGGCTGGAGGGTTGCTGGCGCGGCGCTGGCCTCACTGTCCCGTAACCATGGCCAGCGCAGGCCAGCGGCGCCCCTACATGAAATCGGCGAGGCCTTGTCGGCGGGTAAGGGGAGCCGAAGAGGAGCCAAAGCCACGCGTTATAGATGGCTTGTTAGGTAGTGAGGGAGCAGGATGCGACCAACGCGCGTCCTATGAG
>JALYVR010000028.1 GCA_030853145.1 Chloroflexota bacterium
CGAGGCGCTTGTGGATGCGCGGACGCTCGTGGCCCCTATCGCCACCATCAACGGCCCCCTGGAAGATATCTTCTTCGCGCGCGAGGAACTGGAGGGGGAGATCATCGACGATATCCTGGAGCGCCTGGCCTGGGCCAGCTCTCTGCCCACCTGGTTGCAGCGTGTGCGCCGCTCGCTGGCGGAGATGTGGGGCTGAAGCGCCCTCTATAGATCTAGTAGCGACGTTTTGATGACTGCGAACAGCGCCTGCGATGACCCCCATAAAATTTCTTGACGAAGCTCCGCGAGCGATCTCCGTTTTCAGTGCCTTTTTCCTTTCCGCGAACTTTTTCTTGAAAAGGATTTCGCAACAAAAAGGCAAATAGGCTATGAAAGCCTTTTCTAAATGCTGATTTGCTTACGCTGATGCAGTTCAATACGCAGTTTTGTCAAGGTGGTGAAACACCAGGAATGTGACGATGATTTTACCTTGACAAGCACACAATGCATCATTTATACTTTCTCTGAAAGCATTGTACCTCTGATGCACCGGATATGGAGATCCTGAAAAGTTTTCATAGCGTGTGAATAGGAGGATGGTATACTTTCAAACTGTGAAAAGGTTTTCCAATATCCACAAGCGATTTTCACAACTCTCATGGACGGCTTTGAGGATGGTGCTCAGGGGAGCGTGTCCATTACCTGGCCAATTTTCACGAGAAGGGAGGCGCGTGAGATGTAAGTACAGCATACGCCTGGAAAATCTATCGTTGCGCTATCTTCATTGTTGAAGATCAAACGGCCTGCCCTCTAAAGAAAGGATGCTTTATGTTGACACAACGCCGTCTCTCCCTCTTCCCGCGCCTGATTTGCCTGGTCCTTAGCCTCTTGATGGGCTGCTTGTTCGCCTCTATGCATACTCCCACCGCGCGCGCTGCCGCCACCGAACCATACGGGGTAAGCGCTCTCACCTCACTCGATCGCCTGCCCTATCTTAAGCTTGACACCATGGCTGGAGGGCAGTCCAGCTTTGACCGTAGCGGTGGCAATGCCGACTCTGGTAACTTCCTCTACACCGATAGCAATGGCGATAACGTCATGCTCGATCTCAAAGGGCCGGGCACGGTGTATCGCATGTGGGTCACCGGCTTTGCCAGCAACGCCACCATCAAGATATATTTTGATGGCTCCACAACTCCCCAGATCAATATGCTGCTGAGCCATCTCTTCGATGGCAGCACGCCGCCTTTCCTGCCGCCTCTTGTCGCGACCAACGCTTCATCCAGCGGCGGCTTTGTCTCGTATGTGCCCTTGCCCTTCCACAGCGCAATCAAGGTCACGACGAACGGCAGCTTCTATTACAATATCGGCTACCATATGTACAGCCCGGATACCAACATCACCACCTGGAGCAGTTCGGAAGACACCAGTGCTGCTCAGACAGAATGGAATCAGGCCTATCTCGGTCGCGATCCAAAGTCAACTTCTGGCAATACGGTCACCTCGGGAACGGTGAACCTGGCGAGCGGCGCAACTCAGCCTTTGCTGGACATCGCCGGTCCCCAGGAGATCCAATCCATCAAATTGCAGGTTCCCGACGTGGTCGCGCGCGCCCCGTCGGCTCCTTATACCGATGATGGGCGTGCGCACAAAGGCACGAGCCAGTTTAGCATGGCACTCAATCCTGCAAACCAGGGTGTTAATCTCACGCGGCGCCTTGACTACGGCATTGGGAACCAGAAAGCTACGGTCTCCGTCAATGGGCAGCAGGTCGGTACCTGGTTCACCAGCGGCTCGGATACCACCAATCGCTGGCGTGACAACACCTTTTTCATTCCCTCGTCGTTTACTGCCAATCAGAGTTCGATTACGATCACCATCACCTTTGTCTCCTCAGATAACGACTGGAATGAGTTCTATTATTGGGCCTATTCCGTCGTGGGTGGCAATAACACGCTGACCGACTCGCTCGACGTAGGCAATACGACCTCGGAGTCGGCGCACCATTATACGATCAGCGCTCAGACCTGGAGCGGCTCACCGACCTTCACCTATCCTCCAACGACCAATCCGACCGATAGCGGGCGCGCTCATAAGGGGACAAGCCAGTTTAGCATGGCGCTCAATCCTGCCAACCAGGGCGTTTATCTCACGCGACGCTTTGATTACGGCATTGGGAACCAGAAAGCTACGGTCTCCGTCAATGGGCAGCAGGTCGGTACCTGGTTTACCAGCGGCTCGGATACCACCAATCGCTGGCGTGACAGTACCTTTTTCATTCCCAAATCATTGACCGCCAATCAGAGTTCGATTACGATCACCATCACCTTTGTCTCCTCGGATGCCGACTGGAATGAGTTCACGTACCAGGCCTATTCTGTGCTAGGCAATGGCAGGGTGCTCACCGACGTGCTCAATGTTGGCAATTCCGCGTCGGAAACGAAGCATCAGTACGCGATCAGCAACCAGACCTGGAGTGGAACGCGCACCTTCAGCTATCCCACGCCTGACAGTGCCACCACCGACATCCTCAACAACACCTGGCTGAAGATCTCGTGGGATAACGAGACCACGCCAAGCGTGAACGCGCCCATCGGCTCGCTTTTTGGCCTTGGCCAGTTCGGCAGTTCCGCCACGCGGGCGCTGATGATGGGGCTGGATGAGACCAATACGCTTTATCTCTACTTCCCGATGCCTTTCGCGAGCCACGCGCATATTGAACTGAGCAATCAGCGCTCCTCGGCAACCAATGGCATCAACTATGAGATCCAGTATAAGCCCTTTAGCGACTCGTTCCAGAACGTGGGCTACTTCAAGACGCAGTTCAATACCCAGCAGCCCACGACCAATGGCAACGATATGCTGATCCTGGATGCCCAGGGTGCGGGTCAGTTCCTGGGTGTGGTGCAGTCGATGGATGGTCCGACCTCGCGGGCCTATCTGGAGGGCGATGAGCGCATCTACACTGATGGCAGCAACAGTCCCTCCTTCCAGGGTACCGGCACCGAAGATTTCTTCAACGGGGGGTGGTACTTCCAAAATGGTCCTTATAGCAATCAGATGTCGGGCAATACAGTCCATATTGCCACGGGTAGCGACGATAAGACGGCTGCGTACCGGCTCTTTTTGCAAGATGCCGTGCCGTTCCATACGCACATTCATGTCTCGATCGAGCACGGACCAACCGATAGCGCCGGAGTCAACGAAAACGACTGGGAGCTGGCGTACTACTACCTGCAACCGGCCAGAGCAACTCTGAGCGATACCCTCGATGTGGGCAACACGGCTTCCGAGTCGGCCCACCATTACACGATCAGCAACCAGACCTGGAGCGGCTCGCAGACATTCCACTTCGAGGGCATTAACAACTCGGTTGCTGTGACGGATGATGGTCGCGCCGACAAAGGCAGCAGCCAGTTTACGATGGCCATCAACTCCAGTAACCGGGGGGTCATCTTGCGCCGTCGCTTTGACCAGGGCATTCTCAATCAGCAAGCCCAGGTCCTCGTGGATGGCAGCCTTGTGGGCACCTGGTACATGGCCGGAGGTAACAGCACTCTCAACTGGCGCGAGCAGGATTTCCTGATCCCCGCCTCTTTCACAAGTGGCAAAAGTTCGATTACGATCACCATTCAATTTGTGTCTTCGAACCTGGATTGGAACGAGTTCCACTACTGGGTGTATAGCGAATCGTAGGAGAAGTCCTGACTGTGCGCACCTTCGTGCGCATTGCGGGTTCTGTTCATGCGCTGGTGTCGGCACGCCCGGCACCAGCGCATGAACAGAACCCGCCTTCAAACCTTTGAATTTCTTGTCGTAGTATCCGGGGTCATTATGCAAGTCAGAGCATAGAACTAGCGGACAAGGGCCCTTGTCGCTGTCGCACGATATTCACCAGATCGCTGAAGACCCCATACGCTGTCCGCTGCACTGTCGGTTCGTGCTCCACCAGTGTGATCGGCCCCATAGCCCCGGTCTCCAACGAGATGATACCGGTCATGCTGGTGCCAACACGCAGGATATCGTCTGGCTGGATGCGCTGTGGGCGCACGCTGGCGATCACGCCATCGCGGTCGCGGCAGGCCTGGCTGAGCAGGCGTATGGGTGTGCCGGACCGGGCAGCGGCGCGCACCTCGTCCGCCGAGAGGTCGCGTATGCCTGCGCGCTCGACCATGTACGGGAGGAGATGGCCCTCCAGCAGCGTGTTGGCCAGGATGGTGGTTTTCATGACGGCGTCCCAGCCATCCAGGTCATGCCAGGGATCAGCCTCCGCGATGCCAAGCTGCTGCGCTCGTGCCAGGGCCGCATCAAGACTCTGGCCCTCTTCGATCATGCTGAGAACCAGGCTGCTGGTGGTATTGAGCAGCGCGCGAAATGCCTGGATATCGACGGTTGGCAGGGTATATTCGGAGAGGTTTATCAGGGGGAGGCCGTCAAGCACCGCTGACTCAAAGCGGAACTGCGCGTCATGGGTGTGCGCCAGCTTCTGTAGTTCGGCCAGCCCATAGGCGATGGGACCTTTGTTGGCGGTAATCACGTGCATCCCAGTCTGGAGGGCCATGCGCATGTGGTCCAAGGCCGGCTGCCCATCCAGGGGATTGAGCGTGGTCAGCTCGATCAGCGCGTCGGCGCCCACGGCCTTGCCGGCATATAGAAACGCCTCGGCGGTCTCCACACGCGTCCCCGGCGGTTGCAGATCCTGGAGCGGCCCTGGCTCGTGGATCAGGTAACTGACATCTAGCCCATCGGGAAAGATAAAGAGGCCCTGGCTGCGCGAGCCAACACCGCTGATGAGCGGGCGGATGCCCAACTCACGCGCCAGCCACTCGCCGCGTGTTGCCAGCAGCGGGAGCAATGCTCTGGCGACGTGGCCGTAGCCCAGGAGGAGCAGACGGAACGGTGGGAGTAATGCCGCGAGGGAGGTTTCGCTCATGTCCCACTGCCTTCCTGGAACGGCGCCACCTCCTGCGTATGGTCCGCGGCAGGAAATGTCAGTTCGATGCGCATGGGACTGGCAGCAACATCGGTGAGTGAGAGCCAGGTGAGCTGGAGTTCTATGGCCACGATTGGCACGCGGGCGATAAAAGCCGCGGCCACCGCGGATTTGTGGCCCAGGCGTTCGCACACCGCGGCGCTCGCGTCTTCGTTGGTGATGATACGGGCCAGGGCCGTGGCTTCGAGCCAGGCGGTAGGCTGAGAAGGTCCGATAAACAGCCCGACACGCGGGTTCTGGCGCAGGTTGGCCAACTTGCGCGACGTGGTAATGAAGGTGCCATGCAGCGTAATAGTATCCTGGATGGGTTGTTCAACGTAAAATACCCGCGTCACATACGGTTGTTCCTGATCCACAGTGGCAATGGCGAGTGTATCGTATTGTGCCAGGAAGGCACGTAGCGTCTCGCGAGTAGCATGATCCATGAGAGTTATGCTTTCCCTGTCTTCTTATAGGTGTGTGATCAGCCCATATCCCTGATGAGGGAGGGGGCTGAAGCCGCTGCCACGCATAAGGAATAGCCCTATGAGCAGCGCGAGCAATATGATCAGGACGACGACTGCGATGATAATGCCAAGGCGCATATCAAACCCGGACGTGTGAGCGGGATGCGCGGCAGGAGTATGTGTCACCTGCGCCTGGTTCTGTTCTCTCCCTGCAACAGGGGTATGCTGCGAGGTGAGTTCAGGCGGGCCATGGGGAGGGGTCCTGGCCGAGAGCGCCGCGCTCTGAGCCTGGGGCGGTGTATTCGTGTGCATGAATTGCGGTGGCTTACGAGTGTTTGCCTGAGATAAGTACGGGCCGGAACTGTGTATGGGCGCCTGCATGGAGGCCTGTTGAAGCTGCGCGGGTGGCGTTGGCCTGTTGCGCGTCCTGGAATCCGGCGCCTGTGCCTGCGGTGTTGGCCTGGGTGCTGAGTGAGCGGAGAAATTCTGTTCTGGCGCATTCTTTTGTGTGCCAGGCATTGGCTTCCTGTTATCGGAACCAGGCACCTGTGTCAATGGGGCGCCACACTGTGCGCAGAAGACCGCTTGCCTGACCGGCGTGGCTCCGCAGTGGGGGCAGCGTATGCTGGGAGATGGGGCAGGGGCTGGCTGAGCCGGTACCGGCTCGGATGCCTGCTGTTGGGCTCTCTCTTTGGCGGCCTGAAGCGTTTCGTAGAGCATAGGCAGGTCGGGCTCAGTGCCATGCGGGTCCTTGCGATGTGGCTGCGCCGCTGGAGCAGCCGGCGCCTCGACCGGTAATGCCCCCAGCACGCGCCTGAGATCCCTATCCAGGTCCGCGACTGACTGGTAGCGCTCGCCTGGTTTCAGGGCCATGGCGCGCTTGATGATGTTGTTCAGTCGCTCAAGGAGTTCTGGCGAGAGTGTGCCGAGCAGTGCCAGGTGACGTAAGTGGCGCGGCGCTGGTTTGGCCGGTTTCGAGACGCCCAATCTAAATTGCCGGCCAGGGTTGGCGTCTTCGCTGTGCTCCGGTGGATTGCTGGCCAGCAACTCTTGCAGCGTGGGCAGATCGGGGAGGTGTTGCTGTAGTGCCTGGTTGCGCGTTGAGACACTGGGTGGCTCGTGGGTCGTCAGCGCGAAATAGAGCGTGCCGCCTAGCGCGTAGACATCGGAGCGAGCATCAGTGCCGCTGCCACCAGGGTACTGTTCGGGGGGGGCATAGCCTGGAGTTCCCTGGTGACGAGCAAAAAATAAGGTGCGCGCGCCATCGGCAATGGCTTTCGCGTTGCCCAGGTCCACCAGCACGACTGTGCCACCGGGCGTAATGCGGATATTATCGGGCTTGATGTCGCGGTGAATCACTGGGGGTTGCTGGCTGTGCAGGAACTGCACGGCGTCGCAGGTAGCGATGATCCAGCTCATAACGCGTTGCAGGGGGATGGCCTCGTTGCGCTGGCGGGCGTGGCGGATGTAGTCGGTCAGGTCGCTGCCATCGATATAGCTTAGAACGATGTAGTAGTGGCTATGCTCGCTGAAGGCATCCAGAAACATGGGAAGGTTGGGATGGTGCAGAACACTGAGCACGCGCGCCTCGTGTTGAAGCTGGGCCTGGCCGCTGGAGCCTGACACCAGGTATTCTTTGATGGCGCATTGTTGGCCTGTGTTGATGTCGATGGCCTGGTAGACATGCCCAAAGCCCCCGCTGCCCAGAGCGCGCTCGATGCGATACCGGGCACGCAGTATCGTACCCGGCGGGATGGTTTCCATCATCATAGAGGGTTCTCTCCTCCGCTGTTCTGACTGGTTGTATATGGGCGACGGGGCAACTAGAACGCTGAATTGTGCCACATCAATATGGCCTGGGCTCGGCATGCCATGCTCGCATTATACACCAGTTCAGCAGGCCTGTCATCGATCAAGGTACATAATAGGACTGGTACTTATAGATCATGCGTCCCATGGTTTCGTCGCGAAATAGCTCCCTATGCTATAAACGAACGAAGGGCAGAGAAATACAGCATTGATTTGATGAGAGTGTAGCTACTCAGGATGTGCATGTTCCCCTACGCACGTCCAGAGCGGGGTTGACCAGGATTGTGGGGAAGGTTAGTACCATTAATATCTGCTCCACTGAGATCAGCTTTAGTCAGGTCAGCTCCGCTCAACACGCCGCGCCGACAGAGCACTACGCTAGTCTATAATGTATGATATGAAATCGTGCAGAGCCGGGTGGACATCAGCTACTCGCCTACGTTCAGCATCCAGGGAAAGAATCTGACAACTGTCCCCGAATCCTTGCAAACGCGCAGGTACATAAAGGTCTCTGCCTGCTGGACCCCGGCTACTTTATAGAGCTTCTCAGTGAGAAAGCGTAAGAAGTGGTCGTTATCGCTGCATACCACCTCGGCCAGCAGATCAAAGCTGCCTGTGCAGAGCACGAGATAGATGACTTCATCGAAGGCCGCGATCTCGCTGGCCGCCTCCAGCAGGCGCTCGCCCGCGACACGGATGCCGATCATGCTGGCCAGCGAGAAGCCCAGTTTGACCGGGTTCGTGACCGCCACGATCTGCATAACCTGCGTGTTGATCAGGGTAGCCACACGCTGGCGCACGCTGGCCTCGGAGATGCCCAGGTCGGCGGCTATTTTGGTAAATGGGCGACGCCCATCCTGCTGCAAGGCCTCGATAATGCGCTGGTCGATGTCATCGAGAGCGCTTTTCGTCGTGTGCTGGTCCATGGTATGATATGGTACCATGTTGCGGCCCGGCATGCAATGCCTCTCTGCCGCCTTGTGTGCCCCCTACGCGGGTCGGAGCGTACGCCAGGCCCAGACATTCTACACGGGTCGAAGAAAGGATCGTTTGTCATGTCTCGCCAGCAGAGCGGCCTTGTGTTCGATGAGCGTTTTCTTGGACATGATACCGGTATGGAGACGACTGTAAGCATGCGCGAAGGCGCGTTCCAGGTAGCGGGGGAGCCACATCCATCGGCGGTCTCGATTACCCGGCGCATCAAGCAGTTCCTCGATGGCTCAGGCCTCACGGCGCAGATGCAGCCCGTCGCTGCCCGCCAGGCCACCAGTGATGAGTTGGCGGTGTATCATACGCGTGCGTATCTCGCCGGTGTACGCGCGTATGCGAGTGGTGGACCATACCGGGGAGCGTGGGGAGAGGTAGAACTGGATACGCCTTTTAGCGCGGGATCGTTAGAAGCGGCGGCCTATGCGGCTGGTGGCGCCCTGAGCGCTGTGGACGCGGTCATGCGTGATGAGGTGCGTAACGCCTACGCGCTGCTGCGGCCTCCGGGGCACCACGCTACCAGCAATCGCGCGATGGGCTACTGCATCTTTAATAATGCCGTGATTGCCGCGTATCACGCGCGCAACGCCTATGGGCTTGAGCGCGTGATGATCGTCGATTGGGATGTGCATCACGGCAACGGCACGCAGGATGCTTTCTATCAGGACCCCGGTGTGCTCTTCGTGTCCTTGCACCAGCACAACTGGTATCCCAAACTCTCCGGCGAACTGGAGCAGGTGGGCAGCGCTGCCGGCGTCGGCTATACCGTCAATATTCCCCTGCCCGCTGGCACGGGTGATAGGGGCTATCGCGCCGCCTTTGAGCAACTGGTGGTCCCCATTGGCTTGCAGTACCGCCCACAATTGCTGATTATCTCAGCAGGACAGGATGCGAGCTGGCTTGATCCACTGGCCCAGATGATGCTGACGATGGCCGGCTTCCGTCAGATGGCGCAATGCCTGCTTGCCCTGGCGGAAGAAGTCTGCGAAGGCCGCCTGCTGATGCTACAGGAAGGCGGCTATAGCGCGCCCTATGTGCCGTATTGTACCCTCGCTGCGGTAGAGCCACTCCTCGGTTCCGATCTGGGCCTCGTCGATCTCTACAAAGACGCCTCGGAACTCGAACGCAGCGCGACTATCTTCACGCGCGAAACACGTGAAGCCCTGGCGGCGGCATGCGCCTGGCACGCAGGCTGGTGGCGTATTTAACTACTTGACATAAAAATTCGTATAGTCATAGTATACACCCACAAGAGCAAGCGACCAGCATGACATATCTCCGGACATCCGATCTGGCCAGAGCCGTTGGTATCCATCCCAATACTGTACGTCACTATGTGGATCGGGGCTTCCTGCCTCCTGTCGAACACAACCCGTCCGGCTACTGTCATTTCACCCAGCATCACCTCGATTGATGGACCCTTGAAGAGGGTAGCCTTTTGGTTCTTCCTCCGGGCAAACCGGATACTCTGTTCTGGCAAATTGCATGAGTATATCTCACTATATTGACAAAAGTAAAATAGTGGGGTATACTCATGCAATGAGAAAGGAGAAAGTCGGGATGAGCAATGATCGAGAATCGCTTCTCAGAGAAGCGCAACGCCTGCACAAGCTGGTCACGTGGGCGATATTTCAAAACGTGACCTTGCCTTCCTGGTTGGAACTCCACATCAGTATGGCTCAATTAAAGGGCGTGCTTGTGCTTGCCTCCCTGAGACAATCGACCATTCGTGACTTCGCCGAGATGCTCCATATTAGCCCTTCGGCGGGGAGTCTCCTGGCTGATCGTCTGGTCCAGGATGGACTCGTTGAACGAGCAGAGGATAAGGAAGATCGGAGGCGCATGGTGCTTCGTCTCAGTGAAGCTGGCGTGGAACTGGTCACCCGGCTCCGTCAGGAGAAGACAGAACACAATCGGCTTCCCACCTGGCTGGCGAGACTCAGCACGAGCGATCTCCAAGCAATGGTTCAGGGATTACGCGCACTGGCCACCGAGGCTCAGGCCGATTCAGAACTGCCTTTCCCCCGGTACATCCTCGAAGAACTTGAATCGGGCGATGACATCTAGATTGACAAGAAGAGAATCATCCATACCTGATCTTCATCATTTCCCTCTCTGAATGAGGAAAGGACATTTTCTATGAGATCGCATTCAACGAATGAACAGGGGCGTCTCCCAGCCACAGCCGCAGGAACGTTCACTCTGGCCGAGGATCTGACAGTGACTCGCATGGGGTACGGCGCAATGCAGTTGACTGGCCCGCGCATGTTCGGCCCGCCCGCCGACCGCGCCGCTGCCGTGGCCGTCCTGCGCGAGGTGGTGGCGTTGGGTATCACGCACATCGACACCAGTGACTTCTACGGGCCATACATCACCAATCAGATCATGAAAGAAGCTCTGTACCCCTACCCCGACTCGTTGCACATCGTTACGAAGGTCGGATGGTTACGAGACGCCGAGGGTGGCTTGTTCCCGGCGCTCGCTCCTGAGCAGTTGCGCCAGGCCGTCTTCGACAATCTAGACCACCTCAGACTAGACGTACTCGATGTCGTTAACCTGCGCGTCGGAGGGGTCGGCGGCCCCACTCCTGGCTCGATCTCCGAACCGTTCATGGTGCTCGCGCAATTGCAGCAAGAGGGACTGATCAAGCACCTCGGTCTTAGCACCGCGACCGCCGAGCAGATCGCCCAGGCACAGTCTATCGCGCCGATTGTGTGCGTGCAGAACCTCTACAACCTCGCCCACCGGGTCGACGACGACCTGATCGTTTCCCTCGCTACACAGGGCATCGCCTACGTGCCTTACTTCCCGCTCGGTGGCATCTCTCCTCTTCAGTCTGACACGCTGAGATCAGTCGCCACCCATCTCGACACCACACCGATGGCCGTCGCGCTGGCGTGGCTGCTGCAGCGCTCGCCGAACATTCTGCTGATCCCAGGGACCTCATCCATCGCACATCTGCGCGACAACGTTGCTGCTGCTGCGCTGACCCTTTGCGAGGATGATCTGACTGAGCTGAATGGCGTTGCCTCATGAGCAAGGTGACCGCGCAACTGCCATTGGATTCAGCGGCCAGGGCAGCCAGGGACTCCCAATGGCGGCCCCTATTGTCGAAGTGGGCTACCTGGGGTCGCTGGAATAAGCCGGATACCACTCAGCAGCCTCCGCCATGCACTAGGCTGCACAAAGTATCACAGTGCTGGTCGTAGAACATAACCTGGAAGTGGTCAAGGCCGCTGACTGGATCATCGACCTTGGACCGGAAGGCGGTGCCGCGGGCGGCAAACTGATCGCTCAAGGAACTCCCGAACAGATCGCCCAGGCCCCCAGTTCGTACACCAGCCAGGGCTTGAGGGAACTGCTGAAGCTTTCAGCAAGCTAGTTGCTTTCATCTGCCTGGTAAAGTTATCGCGAAACCAGGCAAAAGACGCGGGCTACTACCTGCTCAGGTCAGTGCAATAGGGAGTTCCAACAGGCCGCGAAAGACCTGGCTGGAAAACCAGTGTACATCATTCGTCATCAACTGTGGGTGGCTGAAGCGTTGAAAGAAACTGCCAAAGGCGATTTCTGCTTCGACACGAGCCAGGGCAGCGCCCAGGCAGAAATGAATGCCCTGGCCAAACGCCATATGCCGATTTTCCTGGCGCCTGAGATCGAGGCTATCCGGGTGGGTGAACTGTGCCGGGTCATGGTTGGCCGCGCCGAGGCTGAGCAGGACCTCCTGCCCGGCCTGGATAGTTTTTCCACCCAGGCTGAGGTCTTCGCGGGCAATGCGCGAGGTCATCTGCACCGGGCTATCATAGCGCAGCAGTTCCGCGATCGCGCCAGGCAACAGAGCGGGGTTCGTTCGCAGCAACGCTATGTGCTCAGGGTGGCGCAGCAAGGCGAGCAGACCATTGCCGATCAGGTGGGTCGTTGTGCCATGACCGGCAGCCAGCAAGAGGACGCAGTTCCCCAGCACTTCGTTCTCGCTTAGCACATCTCCCTGTTCCTCTGCGTCGATCATGGCCTGGAGAAGGTTATCCTGTGGTTGCTGGCGCTGCTGACGAATGATGGCGCGGAAGTACTCCATAAATTCGTTGATGCCCAGCAGGTTTTCAACCAGTTGTTCAAAGGTCATGCCACTACCGCCATCCAACAGGTTAGCGAAATTGCCGCTCCACAGGGTAAAGCGCTCGCGATCCTCCGCCGGCACACCGAGCATTTCGGCGATCACAATCGCTGGCAGCGGATAGGTGAAGTCGGCGATGGCCTCGATTTGCCCCTTCTGCTGTGCAGCGTCCAATAACTCGTCAACAATTTGCTGGATGCGCGAGCGCAGCATATCAATCATCCGAGGCGTAAAAGCTTTAGAGACCAGGGAGCGCAGGCGCGTATGGTCAGGGGGGTCCAGGAAAAGGATCTGCCGGGTAAGCGCCGTAATGGGCGGCTCCAGCCGGCCTTTCATCTCCTCCGGGATCCAATCGGTGGCGATCTCCATGCGCTGTGCCGAGAAACGCGGGTCGCGCAGGCCGGAGAGGACATCGGCGTAGCTGGTGACGACCCAGCCACCCAGCTCTTCATCCCAGAACACGGGATCGACAGCGCGCAACTGGTGATAGAGCGGATATGGATTAGAGATATATTCTTCGTCCAACATCTGGTGCAGACTCGGCTTGTGATCGGTTGATGATGACATCATGACTCCTCTTTCGCTTGAACTTCTCAGTATGGTTGATTTCTTCCATACCGTTGCTAGAAAGCACAACAAGATTATGCAATCTGTAGCATCTATTGGTAAGATGCTCACCCGCAGAGCCGAAACATGGTCTCGGATGGATAGGATGAACACAGAGCTACAGATCGTTTCCAACCATTGATGAACATTCTTCCTGCATAAAGCAGACGATCTCGAGAGATCGGCGGTGGCAACCGTAGCACCGCACCACTTCCCATATAGGAAAGTGGTTTGACTGCCGTGTCTGCAATCGAAGCATGGAAAAACCGACCCGTTTGGAGATAGTGGGTGATGAAGTGAGCTCCCAATCTGGCGATGTTGTGAAGTAGGCGGCTGGCGCGTTTCTTTACAGTACGTTTCCATCCGCCCCTTCCCGAACCGGACGTGCCACTTTCACGGCATCCGGCTCTCCGTTCACACATCTTCATGAGTGAGGCTCCATCACAGGTTGTCCTGCGTGGATGTTCCTGTGACACGACCAGCAAACGACAAGTGTTTTTCTCCTGCGAGCTGACATGATTTTCGCCCAAAGGGGTCTTTCTTGCCTTCCCTTCCGTTCCAGGTCTTTCAGTGCCCGGATGTGATGTACTTCTACCCGTTCTGTTGACCCACAGAGCTCGCAGGTGTCTGCAAGTAGACGTTTTTCCAGTTCTGATCGGCTTGGCCAGAAGAGTGGTGGCTGATCGTTAAGGATTGCTTGAAGTCGTCTCTTGAGCGGGATGCTTCCCCATTTGGCAACGAGTGGCTTCTTTCCTTCACGTAGGGCAGTGACTTGAAGCCCTTTGTAAGACTCTCCGCCGACCGTCCAGATGGCCTCGTACTTCTTGTAGACCTTCTTTACGGTCACTTTCAGCTTGGTGGCCATCGTTTTGGTTAAGGATTGTTCCATGATCCACTTCAGGTTATTCAGCCGATGAAGATCGTTGGCCAGTTGGTAATATTCGGCGAACCCCCGATATTCCGATTGGTACTGGGCGACGATGGAGTACACCGTGTTGTTCGTCAGTTCCTTTCGGTGGATTGGTTTGCCGCGTTTCTGGTATCGTTGGCGTTTCCTTTTCAAGAGGTCTGGTGGGACTCCCAGTCGGATCTCCCCATTGACCTTTCGCTTTCCGTTGGTTTGATAGGTGTCATTTTGGAAGGCTGAGATGTCGTAGCTGAGAAAGCGGGCTTTTTCTGTCCTGGCATGTGTAATGAGGGTTTTCTCGTCTGATAATTAGAGCTTGAGTTCTTCATGCAGGAAGGTTTTCACTTCTTCTTTGAGGTGTTCCGCCTCCTCTCGGGAGCCGATGAGTCCTAGGAGCCAATCGTCTGCGTACCGGACATATCGGAGTCTCCGGTAGTCAGGGTCTTTTGTCTCCCCTGCGGGGAGCTTCTGTGCCGCCTTGCGTGCTTTGGCGGCTTCAGCGTTTTTCCCTCGTTTACGGAGTCGATAGCTTTGACCCATGAGGTTATCGTAGGCCCGGTTTTTCTTTCGTTTGGTTCCTTTGGTGTACACTGGAATGAGTGTGTTCTCGATATACTGGTCCAGTTTGCTGAGGTAGATGTTGGAGAGGATCGGGCTCACAATCCCGCCCTGGGGTGCGCCGCTGAGTGTGGCGTTATATTTCCATTCCTCCAAATACCCGGTTTGAAGGAGCTCATTTATGAGGCGGAGAAACCGCCCGTCGTGAATATGCTCTGAGAGCTGTCTCACAAGGATATCGTGCGACAAACTGTCAAAGCAAGCTCGAATGTCCCCTTCTATGAACCAGTTGACTCCATGCCAGTTGTCGTCGATCTGTTTGAGTGCGGTGTGGCATCCTTTTTCCGGTCGGAAGCCGTGTGAGAAAGCACTGAACCCTGGTTCAAAGTAGCTTTCCAGGATGAGCCGAATGACTTCCTGAAGGAGCTTGTCTGACCATATGGGCATTGAGAGCGGACGCTTCTTCGTCGAGTTCTTTTTCTCGATGTAGACGCGCCGCGTCGGGGTCCATCGGTACCGTTCGGAGCGCAGCGCTTCGATGATGGTGTCGATTTTCCGCAGTGACATCTCATCCACTGTTTCAGGGGTACTCCCTGGCGTGGTAGCTCCCGCATTGCGGTAGATTTTGCCGTAGGCCATCAGGTACAGGTCGCGATTGAACAGGAGGCGATACACTCGCTCCAATGGCAATCCCTGCTTGCCTCGTTCCTGAATGAGCCCTAAGATAGTTTCGGCTGTACGCATCTCGCGCACCTCCCTATGTTAGTTCTCTGTGTTCCCTGCTTTGCTTCGCCATGTACTGGCTTACGTGTTCACCAGCGCAGACTACTATCAAAACTCCGTCGCCATGGGCCTCTCGGCCTGTAGG
>JALYVR010000526.1 GCA_030853145.1 Chloroflexota bacterium
CGAAATGCCGTGCTTGGAACAGGGCACCCGCAAGGGATGCCCGTACATCTCTGACCAGGCAGGCTTGGCATGGCGATGAGGATACGTACCCGTACACTGTTCCATCCCCGATTAGTAATTGGTATGAGAGCACCGATTGCCAGGTATGAAATGTACGGGCATCCCTTGCGGGTGCCCTGCTCACCTGCCCTGCTCGCCTGATTTCGTATAGGGGCGCCGCTGGCCTGCGCTCTCTCGGCCTGCGCCCTGTCGGCCCACGGGTGGCATTCTAAATAAACCCTTTCAGCTCAGGAATTCTTGCAGCATGCGCGTGCGGCTGGGTTGGGCGAGTTTGCGCAGGGCCTTGGCTTCGGACTGGCGGATGGCTTCGTGCGTGACGCCCAGCTTGCGGCCTACCTCTTTCAGGGAATGCTCGCGCACTCCTTGCAGGCCGTAGCGCAGGCTGATGATCTTGCGCTCGTTGGGAGTCAGGCCCTTTAAAAGTTCCTGGATGTGCGTCTCCAACATATGCGTGATGACGACTTGCTCCGGCGCGTAGCACAGGTCGTCCTCGATGGTGTCGCGGAAGGGCGGATCGTCCTCGGAGGTGCCGTTGGGCGAGTCGAGGCTCAAGGTATCCTCGTTGGCGATCAGCAGGGCGATGACCTGGCGGACGTTGAGCGACATCTCTTCGGCCAGGTCCTCTGTGGTGGGGTCGCGCTCCAGGTCCTGCTGCAGGCGCTGGCGTGCCTGGCCCAGGCGCTTCATCTCTTCGCGCTTGTATAGGGGCACGCGGATGGTGCGCGACTGCTTGGCCAGGGCGTGCGACATGGCACGCCTGATCCACCAGGTGGCGTAGGTGCTGAATTTATAGCCCTTCGTATAGTCGAACTTGTCGATGGCGTGGATCAGCCCGATGTTGCCTTCTTGCACCAGGTCCATGAGGTCCATGCCCAGCCCGATGTACTTCTTGGCGATGCTGACGACCAGGCGCAGGTTGGCTTCGATGAGCTGACGCTTGGCCTCCTCGGCGTCTTCGAGCACGCGGGGATCTGGCCGCGCCTGCTCGCGCTCCGCTTTGCCACGCTCCAGCCGCTGGGCCAGGGAGATAACCTCGTCCGAACTGAGCTGGCGCACACGCCCGATCTCGTGCTTGTAGATCTGCTTGCTATCGCGCAGGCACTGCAATTCCTGCTCCATTTGTAAGGATGTATTGTCATGCGGTGAAACGACCGTAGGGCGCTGGGTGAGTCGGCTATGTTTTGGGCTCTGCCCCTCCTTTGGTGCTGTACCGGCATCAATAACCATAGATGTTCTGCTTGTCATGATATAATCCCTTCTACAGAAGACTGTCTCCTCCGAATACATGCCGCGTTGCTTACCCCACAACGGGTGCGACATGGACTACAATGACGCTAATGTTGTCCAGGCCACCGCCGCGCAATGCGGCCTGGATCAGTTGCTGGCTCATCTGCGCGGGCTTGCTGTCGGCTTGCTTCAAAATCCAGGCCATCTCGCGGTCCCGCACCATCTCCCACAGGCCATCGGAACAGAGCAGCAGGCGATCATCTACCTGCAAGTCGCACTTGAACCAATCGACCTCCACGCGCGCGTTGCTGCCCAGGCCGCGATAGACCTGGTTGCGGTTGGGATGCTCGTAGACCTCTTCGGGCGTAATCACGCCGGTCTCGACGAGGCGCGCAACCACCGAGTGATCGCGGGTGATCTGCGCCAGCCCCTCGCCTTCGCGATAGAGGTATGTGCGGCTGTCGCCCACGTTGACGACGTAGGCGCTGGTATCCAGCACCAGGGCCGCTGTGACAGTGGTCCCCATGTCGTTCCCCACCTCGCGACCGTGCCGGTAGATGACCAGGTTGGCCCCGCGTACGGCGTCGCAGAGCACTTCCGGCAGCAGGTCGGCGCTCATGGCGCCGCTGCCGGCGATGCTGCCGAGCACCGATTGCAGGATGGTTTGAATTGCCAGGTAGCTGGCGTCCTGCCCATAGGCGTGCCCACCCATGCCATCGGCGACGACAAAGAGGCCGAACGGCTGCAAACGCTCGTTGTATATACAGGTCCCCTGCACGACGATCAGGCTATCTTCGTTAGGACTGTCTTTGCGCGCGCTGCCCGTGTTCCAACCGCTGCCGGCATCCAGATAGACCCCTAACCGCCGCTGCCACCCGCGCGTGGCAAGGGGCCGGGTGACGCGCTCCGGTTCGCGCGCGCCAGTTCCCTGGACGCCCACCGGAGGAGTCCACACATGTCCCTTCCCGTTGGGAGGTATTCCCGGTTGCAATCTGATCTTCATCGCTGTCTAGCCTCCTCGGCGTAGGGATACGGCGGGAATGATGCCTGCGCATTCAATCGATGGCCGCGACGTACATACTGTAGACAATCTGGGTGGCCGTATCTTCTCCAACCTGCTGCGCCAGCTTGCCCTGGTATAGCCCGACACGGTCCATACGCCGGCGGATGAAATCGTGGCGCGCCGCTCCGATGGCCACGCCGGTGAGGCCGCGCTGCATGGCTTCTAGCTCTGTCTCAATTTGACTGCGCAACCGCGCAACTTCGCTCTGATTCATGATAGAATGCTCTCTCAATTCCAGACATCCCAGGATCGGGACCTCTCCTACATGTCCAATAGCTACGAGTGTTCGCATTCCGAATCTGCCTACCTAAATTTCCTACTGCGTCCTGACAAATGCGCAACATTTCACTTACATGAGGTAGTCTACACTGGTGTTGTTTGTATAACCTCCTCTTCCCCTTCCGCATTCTTCAGTGTAGAATTGTTCATGTGGACGGATATATTCTTGAAGTTACATTGAACTGCCTTTTTATCTGACCTTTTGTCTTTTCTTTCTAGACAAAACTTCGCAAATCTTATACCAGTCTTATACCAGTTTTATAGAAGACTGGCGTTTCTTTTATAGAGAGTATCGCGCGAGGTGATGTATGTCGGCGGCTAGCAGGGCACCGGCTAGCAGGGCACCCGCGAGGGATGCCCGTCCATATCTGACCGGGCGGAGGTGGCGCGGGAATGGGTGGTGTATGTCGCCCGCTAGCAGGGCACCCGCGAGGGATGCCCGTACATCTCTGACCAGGCGGAGGTGGCGTAACAATGGGGAAAAGCACCCGTACGCAGTTTCATCGTCGATGGGGTAATTGGTATGAGAACGCCGATTGCGGGGTCAGATATGGACGGGCGATCCCTTGCGGTCGCCCTGCTCCAAGCCCGACATTCCTTCACCTTGGGGGATCTACGGGTGATTGTGTTTTGTGGTGGTCAGATATGGACGGGCGATCCCTGGCGATCGCCCTGCTCCAAGCCCGATATTCCTTCACTTGGGGGATCTACGGGTGATTGTGTTTTGCGGTATAATGTGAAAGTTGTGTAACGGAAACGTGTTTTGTTTTCGATTCTGCGGTTGGACGCGATACGGTGATATGTGGATGGGATAGGAGGAGGAGGGGAGAACGAGACGCGCCGGGTTCCTGCGGAATACAAGGGATTGTGAGCGATGACGGCTGGAGCCACGACCTACCATCAACAGATTAGCTACTGCGGCAAGCAGCGCTGCCGCAAGTGTCGCGAAGGCGTGGGGCATGGGCCTTACTGGTATGCCTATCGCACGGAGAACGGGCGCACGACGCGCACGTATATTGGCAAGAACCCCCCTCCTGAGGCTCTGGCTACAGCCGACGACGCGGAAGAGTACACCCTGGCGCAGGTGCCAGGCGAACTCGCGCTGCGCATCTATACGCTGCTGGGGAAGTTCCGGGTCGAGCGCAGGAGCGAGCGCGCCTGGCAGGAGGTGAGCGATGCGGCGTGGAAGCGCCAGCATGTGCGTTCCCTCTTTGTGCGCCTGCTGATCAGCCCTGGACGCATGCTTGGTCGCGAGCAGCTTATGGACGCGCTCTGGCCCGAACTGGATGCCGAGATGGCGGCTAGCCGCCTGGATCGCACCGTGCATAGCCTGCGCCAGATCCTGGAGCCGCACCTGAGTCGCCTGGCGGACTCGCACCTGCTGCGCACCGAACGGGAGAGCCTGATCCTGGCCGATCAGTCGCACATCTGGCTTGACGCCGACGCCTTCGAGCAACTGCTCACGAAGGCCCACGCGACCTCCGATCCCGCCGAGCGCGAGAAATTCCTTGAGGAGGGCGGGGCGCTCTACGGCGATATCCTGCTGCGCGAGGAGGGGGACGCCGATTGGGTGACGGCGCGGCGCGAGAGCCTGCATCGTAGTTGGCTCGGCTCCCTGCTCGAACTGGCGGACCTGCGTATCGCACGCAGCGCCTTCGCCAGCGTCATCGAGCCTCT
>JALYVR010000029.1 GCA_030853145.1 Chloroflexota bacterium
GTATAGCTGCGCTGCTTCCGTTTATAAATGAGTTCTGAAGCCAGGTGAACGGGCATATCTAAATACACGGTTATATCGGCTTTTGGCAGACCAAAGACAGCATACTCGATGCCTGCAACCCAATCCAGAAAATCCTGGCGTGCATCAGGGGGTACTTTAGCCCCCTGATGTGCGAGATTCGAGGCCACGTAGCGGTCCAGGATCAGGAGATCGTTGGCCTGGGCCATAGCTGTGATCTTGCCCAGGCTCTCGAAGCGGTCCCCGGCGTAGAGCAGAGCAGCTGAAGCCGGGGGGACCGCCGCGAGGTCGCCAAACTGGCCGTTCAGATAGGCCGCGATGCATCTGGCGAAAATGGTCTCGTTATAGCGTGGAAACGAGAGGATCTCCGCCCGCATACCAAGACCACGCGCCCTTTCCTTGAGCAATTGCACCTGCGTCGTCTTGCCCGCGCCATCGATACCTTCAAACGCAACCAGCATATGTGCTCCTTTCACCGTTGGGTAGATATGGCGCCCGCAAGGGGCGCCACTACACATAGGCCCGCCATAGAAAGCTTGACGGGCATTACAAATCTTTACTTTTCGTGTCAATATGGGTCGGACCGCTTCCATCCGGTGGCGGTTCCTCTCTATTCACCCCTGGGGAGGGACATGGCTCGCGTGAATGCCGTTATATTGTTATTATATTCAATGGGCGCTGCTAACCCACGCTCCGACGCGGCCGCGCAAGCGAGGCCTGAACGGGCGCGGCAAGCCGGGGCCCCTACGCGTGTGGGGGCGGCATTTCCTGTAGGGGCCCCGCTGGCCTGCGCCCGGTCGACTACAATTCCCTGCTCCGTGTTTTGATGATGCCTTTGATGCGCTCGATGAAATCGGCCAGGGGGACCGGGCCGAGGTTTTCGTTGGTGCGCAGGCGCACGGAGACGTTGTTGGTGGCGGCCTCCTTGTCTCCGACTACCAGCATATAGGGGATCTTTTGCATCTGGGCGTCGCGTACTTTGGCGTTCATGCGTTCGCCGCGCGTATCGATCTCCACGCGCACGCCCTCGGCCTTGAGGGTCTGCGCGACGGTGTTGGCGTACTCGATGTGGCGGTCGGCGATAGGGATGAGCGTGACCTGCACGGGTGAGAGCCACACGGGGAAGGCGCCGGCGTAATGCTCGATCAGCATGGCCATGAAGCGCTCAGTCGAGCCTGTGACGGCGCGGTGGATCATTACCGGGCGATGCGGCTGGCCGTCCTCGCCGATGTATTCAATCTCGAAGTTCTCCGGCTGCACGAAGTCGAGCTGGATCGTCGAGCACTGCCACTCGCGACCTAGGGCGTCGCGCACCATGAAGTCCATCTTCGGACCATAGAACGCGGCCTCGCCGATGCCCTCCTGGTAGGCGATCTTCCGGTTCTCCAACGCGTTGCGCAGCGAATTCTCTGCCATCTCCCACACCTCGTCGCTGCCAACGTAGTCCTCCTTCTTCTGTGGGTCGCGTAGGGAGAGCCTGATCCAGTAGTCGCTCAGGCCATAGGTGTCGAAGACCTCCTGCGTCAGATTGACGGCGCGGTCGAACTCCTCCTGGATCTGGCTGGGCTGCATGAACACATGCGCGTCATCCTGTGTGACGCTGCGTACGCGCGCGAGTCCAGTCAGCACGCCTGCCTTCTCGTAGCGATAGAGCGTGGCGAACTCGGCATAGCGCACCGGCAGTTCGCGGTAGCTGTGCATCTGCGACTTGTAGAGCATGATGTGATGCGGGCAGTTCATGGGCTTGAGGACATAGCCCTCGTCCTCGATGTCCTCCTGCTCGTCCTGCATGACCGGGAACATGTTTTCGCGGTAGGTGAACCAGTGCTTGGAGGTCTTGTACAGGTGGACCTTGCCCAGATGGCCCGTCCAGACGTGCTGGTAGCCATAGCGCTCCTGCGTCTCGCGCACGTAGCTCTCCATCAGGTAGCGCAGCATCTCGCCGCGCGGCAGGAACATTGGCACCCCGGCGGGTACTTCGTCGCTGATGATAAAGAGCTTCAGTTCGCGCCCCAGCTTGCGATGGTCGCGCTTCTGAGCCTCCTCCAGGCGCCACAGGTACTGATCCAGTTCCTCCTGTGTGAACCAGGCTGTGCCATAGAGACGCTGCAACATCGGACGATGCTCGTCCCCACGCCAGTAGGCGCCGGCCACACGCATCAACTTGAAGGGGCCTATCTGGCTGGTGTTCTCGACGTGGGGACCACGACACAGGTCCAGGAAGTCACCTTGCTGGTAGATGCCCACCTCGTCGTCGGGCAGGTTCTCGATGATCTCGACCTTGTAGGGCTGATCTTTGGTGCGGAAGTACGCCAGCGCCTTGTCGCGTTGCCAGCGGTCGCGCTGGAACGGCTGCTTCTCGGCGATGATGCGCGCCATGCGCTGCTCGATATCTGGCAGGTCATCAGGCGTGAGCGGGCGCGGCAGCTCAAAGTCGTAGTAAAACCCGTCCTCGATGGCTGGCCCGATGGCGAAGCGCGCGTCGGGAAATAGCTCCTGCACAGCCTCCGCCATGGTGTGGGCCGCCGAGTGCCGCATGCGCTGAAGCGGTGTATAACCCACCGACTCTTGCAATTCTACTTCTACAGACATAACAAAATCCTCCTCAACAAACAATAAAAAAACGCCTTTCCATCCCTCTACGGGACGAAAAGACGATGTTCTTTTCGTGGTTCCACCCAGATTCCGCATTCTATTAAAGGTCCCCATATCATATAGGGGCGCGGGCCAGCGGTGCCCCTATATGATATGGGCAACCGGCAATGGCCGTCGCATACAACACGCATGCAAATCTAGAATGCGCTCATTATGTGACCGTTAACGGGGTCGAGGCGTGTACTTTGCTGGCTCAGTACAGGCTGGCGAGGGGTATCTGTTCCTTGCGGGTCGGACCACTTTCAGCCGCCGGTGGTTCCTCTCTGCTGGCCCCTGGGGAGCGACATGGCTCGCGTTGGCCGTATCTTTGCGTTTTTAGACGTATATATAGCATACCATGAGAGATGGCAGATGTAAAGTTTTTCTGGCCCGCGCTCAAAATCAGCCACCGCGTTTTCTAGCGGCCAGGGATATATGGGATTAGCCCTTTGTAGAACGCTTCCTCCTGGATCTCGCGTGGAGCATGGTGCGCATCGATAATCAGCCCATTGACCTGAATCATCCAGACCAGGGGGTTCTGATCGATCATGGATGGCAGTGTCCATTTGGGGTCCATCTGATACATATCGAAGAGATCGCGGATCTGCTTGGATCTGGCCTGCATGGTGCTCACGCTGAGATCAAAGGAGCTGGCTATCTGCCGCGCCGGAACATGGGGTGTCTGGGAGGAATCGAAAAGAAAGTTCACCGCGCCCACGGCATGAATGATGGCGCAGGCCCACGTGGGGACCTTGCCCTGGCTCAGCGGCGAAGGGCGTTTCCGGCAGAGCGCCGCGGTCAATTGACGCAAGAGAGCTGCGTACTCGTCGGTCAAATGTGTCTTGCTGAAGTCATTGGTCAACTGGGTAATCTCGTCGAAACGCGCCTGCATGTCTTTGGGTACCTGCTCCGATGTACTGCGTTTGGCCATACAACTTCCTCCTGGTCCTGACTGTGTATTTTAGGAACGATATGTATGCTTGTCCCATATGTCTATGCATAGCTCGGCTTAAATATGAGCACTTCCTTGAAATCGTGCAGATGCTCTACCATCTCCTGTACAGATAAAGGGTCCTGTATACCTTTTCGCCACTCAGGTCTATCCAGGGTGCCCATGACGAGATAGTCGTTACCGATGTCCTCCGGCTTGAGTATCGAAAAGTAGCCAGCAAGCTGTTCCTCCACCTGATCTTGATGCGCAATCAGCAGGTCACAGTTGACGCAGTAGCGACATGTCTTGCCTAGTATGATGGTATGCATTGGATGCACATGAATGACGAGCGGAAACTTGCGCAGCCGGGTCTTGAGCCGGCACTGGGGATATGTTGTGAAACGTACATCCTGGTAGGGGTTGAGAAAGAAACGGTAAAGCGCTGGTTGCTTGCCAAGCGGTGAGCGGGTACGCTTCAGGGTGTTGCCGGCCTTCTCAATGGTGGTATGGGTGGTGGTTGATGCATCGCCATCGTTCTGCTTATAAAAAGCTATCGATTGTTTGACATCCTGTACCTGGGACAGGTCTCGCAACTCGATGCCCAGAGGGCCGCCCGCTCGCTGAACCTCGGGAATTTTCGCCAGGTTGTCGCGTGCCAGGGCGTACTGTGGATCGATGTCAAGCGCGTGTTTGAGGGCCGTCTCCGCCTCTGCATAGCGAGCCTGCATAATCAAACTGATCCCCAGATTCCCCCAATACTGCGGTAAGCGGCCCCCTTTCTCAATGATCTGGCGAAAGGCCTGCTCTGTCTCTTGCCACTGGCCGCGCCGTGTCAGGCTCATGGCTTGCATGAAGGCTGTCTCACGTTCGACGAATTGTTCCCGCGTGATGTGCTCTCCCTGCTCCTGCATAGCCTGCTCAAGTTCCTGGCGACTGATGACTAGTTGTGTCGCGAACTTGCGGGCCATGTCACCGCTAGTGTTTTTTGAGAGTGCGACCGCTTGCTCAAAATCGCCTACGGCCTGGCCAACGCGCGTCGTATAGTGGCAGGCTAGCCCATGGTTGTACCATAACTCGGCGTTCGTAGGATTGATGGCTACTGCTTCGGTGAAGAGATCATAGCTTGTCTCATAATGTTGCAGCATGCCATGCGCCAATCCCAGCAGAGAGAGGACCTCAACAGACAGAGATGAGTGCCTGGGAAGGGCGCGAAGCAGCGGTTCGCATGTTGCGATGGTGCCTGCAAAGTCGCCCTGGAGAATCTGATGCCGGGCATGGCTGATCTGCCGCTCAAGGAGCTGTGGTTGTGCAACCCTCCCCGGTAGGTGTTTCGTGCGTTTAGATTTCTTCGACATACATACCCTTGTCAGAACACGTCAGCTTTCCCGCAGCGCCTGTTTCTCCTGTGGTAGCAAGCTGGCCTCTTTCCCTGATACTATGCCGCTACTGTATCCTTTTTGGCCTTTCTTTGCAAGTTTTGTAGGATTTCTGGCAATCGAACAACTTCCCCCTCCCTCAACTCTCGCCCCCAAATCGCTCGATCACGTGCCCATCATCCTGATTGAGCCAGAGCAGGCGATAGTGCTGTGCCTCTTTGAGGTGCTCAAAGATCCGTTGGGAGTACCAGTACGTCCAGTACCTGCGCTCACCAGGTGTCTCCAGACCGTCAGGCAGGCTCAGCCGAGGTTCTGCTTGCAGCCAGGCAAAGAATCCGATCAGGTTCTGCTGGATAGCGTTAACGAAATCATCGACAGTTGCCATACTGTGCTCCTCTCATGGCCGGTAATGAGAAGTGAAGTGTGAAGTCGATGGTGTTCCCTGCGGGGAGGGCGTGCCATTAAAACTGGCGGCAATGCGCTCGTCGGTCGTTTCGATGGTGTCTATGGCCTGCATGAGCGCCGAAGCGAAGGTCATTTGCCAATCGTAGGAGGCGCGCAGGCGCTCGGCATGTGGCTGCAATACATTGGTCAGGTAGGAGCGCACATCGACCAGGTCACCGAGCAGGAACAATGTGTCTTTGGGGGCGCTTGCATGAATCCAATTCTGAATTGTATTCCATATGGCGTCGTGATTCTCGCTTGCATGCATGGCGTTGTTAAAAATGGTGCTCGCGGCCTCGCGCAGCAGATCTTTGGGGAAGAGAATTTCAGCGTTTGAGCCAGCGGTAGGGGGTGGAGCGAAGGGCATAGACGTTATCTCCTTGTAAGATAAGCTAGAAAAACTTTATATATATTGAGATCGCTATTGAAGGATCGATGATGTCCACTGTATTGTAGAATAATGCTTCCGGTTTGACAAGATAGAAAGTCCTAAATATATTGGACGGGTGATCGCTATTTGCTGGTATGACACATAAGGCGAGCAATTTTGTGCAAGTGAAGATGAGCAAGCTGCCTAAGAAGTTGAAGGATCTTCTTTGTAAGATAAACGACCTGCCTGTTTTAGGAGGCACGGTGATCAGGGCCGAGCCAGATACAGGATAGTTTTTCCCTCATCATGCTTGTCCAGAGGGCGCTGCTCTACCGCTTTGATGCATGCCCCATCAGGAAAGATAATCGTAAAGGGCGTCGTCCACATGAGGGACAGGCTATCTACCCGCCTTGATCCTGCGGGGAACGTGACCTCATAGATGCTGTAGGGTCTCCGCTCTCTTGCCCCATCCGGTAGACCGGCGTCGTATTCGCCTGACGAGTAGCAGGAAACACGTGCCCCATGCAGTTCTAAAAACGCGATCAGTTCTTTGGTATACAGTTGATCTATGGGAGTGCGTATCATCCCAAGGGGCCGCTCAAATCCAGCGAGACTCAGGTTATGCTTCATCAAACACCTCGCAGAGATAATCGGTGGCCCGCTCTTCCCCAACCAGCTCGCTCAGGCGCTGGTGGCACTGTTCCATGTGCTTGAACCGGGCCGTAATAAATCGGTGTTGTGCTACGCCTGAAGCCAGGCCATATAAGGCCCAGCGCCCTGCCTCGTATTCGAGGGCGAGCCTCTGCCTGAGTTGCGCGATCTCGCTTCCTTCCATTGAACTTGTCCCTCCACTTGAAGTAATGTACACAGTGCTTCTTATTGCACCCTGACAAGTGTAGAACTTGAGGGGCCAAGAATAGTAATTTCTCTCTAAAAAATCTCCGAATTCTCTCTAAAAAATCTCTAACTAAGTCCGCTTGCCTTGAAGGGCATAAAATGCTCATTCTAGTATAGGATATTTAAATGGGACAGAAGATCAAGTCATAAGATATTGAAGGTCTTCACGTTCTGTAGTAAAGTATATTCAGGTGTTTTGGATAGCAGAGGAGAAATGAGTCTATGGTTAGACGGATACAAGTGCCTTCATATCCCAATGAATTAAGAGCATGTATTAAGGATGCAGGCTTTTCATTCAGAGAAGTTGCTCAAGAGACAGGCATTCCAGAAAGTACGCTCTATGATTGGGCGGCAGGTAACCGTCCGATTCCGCATGATGAGCGACAGGCCCTTGCTCATCTTCTTAGCTGTGATGAGCATAATCTGAAACCACAATACAGTTACCATGAAGGATGGTCGCAAGAAGATGGTGTACAGTTAGTCCAGATCCTCTCAAAGGTGGTACAGGCCATGCCGAGAATTTCAAGACAACAATTACTTAGGGGTTTATTAGGTTTCGGAGCAGCGGCTTTTGTCTCTGATCTTCCCGATCTTTCAATAGAAAAACATATTTCTGAAGAGGATCGTGTCCAACTCTGCCAGGCACTCAGCGACAGCATTGCTGCTGGATGGCAACTATTTCATACCGCGTCTAACATGCAGACATTAGCGGTGGGGCAGGCACAACTTACCCTGACGAAGCAAAATCATGCAGCGCTCTATCCGCAGATTCGCTATGGGTTCTACTCTTCTACTTATAACTTGATAGGTAGAGCACTGCATCTTCAAGAACGGTATCATGAAGCTCTTGAAGCTCATGTTAATGCGCACGTTGCAGCTATGGGGACTGGCAACCCCTTATATGTAGTCCAGTGTCTTATCTGCCAGACCGATACTTATCAGGCCCTTGAGCAACACCCTAAAGCAATTGAAGTTATTGAAGAAGCTTTGCGCATTCTCAGTTTCTCACAAGATGATGAGGAACATACTCGTTCAAAAGCACATGTGTTGGCGTGCTGGGCAGATAGTGCTATGCAGATGCGAGATCATGTAACCGCTCAAAACAAGCTTGAAGAAGCTGCCATGTTTCTTGATCACATCGGTCGTAGTGAAGAGTTCGATAAAGCGAGTTGGCTACAGTTGGCAGGTAAAAACGCTCTTATAGCCGGTGATCCTGCCACAGCCATTCGCTACTGCGAAGAAGCTCTTGCTGAATTACCTACAAATTGGGTTGTTCGCATAACAGGTCTATTAGTGCCGTTAGCGATAGCATATGCCCGTATTGGTGAACGAGATGAAAGCCTCAAGGTAGCAAGAAAAGCTATGCCTGGAGTAAGAATAATGGATGCACCAATGAGTAACAAGCATTTCGCTGAATATATCCAGAAGGATTTATTGGCGACATCCTCCAGTGATAAGTGTGTACAGATGTTTATGCAAGATGTAAAACACCAATTACCACACGTTGCTGTCCTCGTTAGGTAGTGTTTTACGATAAGGAAACGGGTAGGGCCAGTAGCACAACAGCCTTACCTGTTCGGCACTTACGTACTAAATTCGTTCAATGAGGAGAAGCCCTCCTACACACTCCTCCACCCACATTTCTCCACGGTTGTCCAGTTGTTCCAGGCACCATTTTCCGAGAGTTTCAAGGCGTAAAGGGGTAAATAGTTGTTCATGTCCATAAAATGGTGTCGGTGTTTCCTCTCCGTATGGTACAGTTAGAATAAGGCGTTGTTTTGTTATCTTTAGTAGATTTGCCAGGACACGGTACATATCCTCTTCAATAAAATGTTCGATAACTCCAATGGCGGTAACAGTATCGAATTGCCCGATGGTGCTGAAGTCTTCGGCTAATAAATTAGATTGGATGAACTGTACAGAATGCAGTTGCCGCTCTTCGGCAAGTTCTCTAGCAATATCAAACATATCGGGCCTGATATCTACACCTACTACACGTTTCATGAAAGGCATTCTTTCGGCAATAAGTAATGGTAAAAAGCCAGACTCGCACCCAGCATCAAGTAACGTCTTGCCTGAACATAGCTCGCAAATGCGTTGATATTGTGTAGCGAACGAGCCAATGGTAGTGTAATCGGGAAACGGTGGCATAGAGACTGTAGATAGATATATCATAAAGCGCTGTAACGTATTTGCCCCGAAGTATTTCCAGGCACGACGTGCATCCTTTGGAAAACCTGAGCCCACGATCCCTGCCAATATTTCTCCGTAGCGCTGACTGGTAGGAAGTAATCCAAGTGGTTGAAGTTCAAGTGCAACGTAGTGTTTAACATCTGCGTCAATATTCCCAGGATCAAACCAATGTACGAGGATGCTAGCAGGTGCCTCTACGCGTGTGAATAGCAAGAAGTGTGGCGTTTCTTGTACATGATAACCGCCTTCCATAAACCTCTTCCTCAGTAAGGATAGATTTGCGTTGTGGGCGTTCACAAAGACAATGTCTCCCACCAGGACTGATCGTTCTTGAATCGAAATCTTTTGGGGGGAATAAGTGACCTGGTTCTCAGTCATGGTTTGCTCCTGGTCCCATTTTACCCATACATATCTTCAGACATAGAACTGAAAAATCGCTCTGACACAATTCTAGCATATCATCTTTTGGTGCTTAAGCGCTCTACTTCGATTGGGATGTAGCGAAGCCTATGGTACAATTAGCGTTAATAGTTGTTAGTACGGTCAGTCGATCAGTCGGTAGTTGCTACAGTTCAACTGAGGGAAAGAATAGATGGAAGATATACAAGGTGGACGTTTCTTTCGACAGGCGTGGATCGCAGGTGTTAAGAACTACTTCCCCGGTACACCGAAACCGGGGTATGTGGCTCCCTGGGAAGAAATGGCGTCCTGGGAGCAGCAGGCAGCTATGGCGGTGTATGAACAGATCCGGCAATTTGTGCTGGCTACAGCAGGCCGAACGACGTGCCTGAGCCGAGAGCAAAAGGGCCGCTTCGTAGCGCTTTGCTGGATCGGACAAATCTACAGGCACTTTGAGCAGCCGAAGGAGTCGTATGTGTCAGATTGGGAGCATTTACCATCCTGGCAACAAGAAACGGATGCTGATATCTTCGAGGCCATTGAGGCGAGTATGCAGCGAGAACTCCAAAATTCTTTTATGGAAATTCGGGATGTCTGAATATGACCCCTTTCATCCGGCTTCGCTTCCTGGCTATGGGGAGCGGATGTATCATGAAACCTTGAATGTGACAGAGGCTCTTATCCAACAAATTCTGGCTATGAGGAGGATTGCGCCCGTTCCCCAGGTCGAAAAGAGCGCGAAAAGTCTCAGCAACCTCTTTGTCTATTTCCTCAACCAGCTTCCTCCTCCGGCCCAATTAGAGCCACGCTTTCTGAGTCTCTACGCTCAGGAACAGAGCGTGCAAGGGCTGATGTTATTTGAGAATAAAAAATATGCCGCTGCCTTAGACACCTTCTCCCACATGTACAGCGTCGCAAAGCAATCGGGTGACCTGATCTTAATCGTTCACGCACTTCAAAAGATAGGCGTGGAATTGAAACGTGTTGGGCGTATGCCAGAAGCCATCAATGCCCTTGAAGAGGCGCGGGATATCTCTTTTAGCACAAGTAAACAGGTGGCAGCGTTTACGAATGCGTATTTAGCCCATATGTATGCTACTAATGGCGATGCCTTGCACTTTGAACGGGCCATCAACACCGCCCAATCTCTTGCTGAGCCATTGAAGGAGAGCTACGGCGATGGGACAGACTTTATCTTCCAGAAGTTTAGCGGTATCCTCGTCTTGCGGAGTCGCGGATATCTTCATATACATGAGCCAAAGAAAACACTGGAGCTTCATGATGAGGTGAGAAAGCAGATACAAAGCGATACAAATCTGTGGTTGGATTGGAAGCTCCACCTGTATCGTGCGCGAGCGTACCTGATGCTGAAGGACGTTGAAGGCTGTATCGCGGCGGGCCGAGAGAGTTTCGAGGGAGTGAAAGACTGGCAGTCGCCTCACCGTATCAAACAAGCCTCAGAATTGCTCACTGAGCTTGATGCTGCTGGCTATGGAAAGCTCAAAGTGGTGCAGGATTTCCGTGGTGATCTTCAACAGGCAGCAGACAAGTCCCATTCCGCGTAGGGATTCGGCTTGCCGCATCCGTGTGGGCCACGCTTGCGCGGCCGGGGGAGGCCTCCCAAGGCCAACTACACGGATGCGGCAAGCCGAATCCCTACGCGGGAGAGGCGGCAATATCCAGAGCCAGGTCAATCGAGGCTTGCAGCGCTCCATAGAGGGCCGCGTCTGCCTGGAGTTGTGAGAGGCGGAGGGGCGCGCTACTGCCTGTATGCTGTTCAATCAGTTGCTTTATTGGCTGCATAAACAGTTCATCGGCACGGGGTAATTCAGAGAGATCGCCACCAAGCACAACAATTTCCGGGTCTGTGATTGCTACCAGGTTAATAATGGTGGCCGCCAGGTATTCGTTCATAGTGCGAATGGCCCCGCAGGCCCGTTGTTCCCCTGCCATCGCCTGTTCACACACGGCCTCCGCAGAGATAGGAGGCAGGCCAGGCGCTTGCGAGGCGGCCACGAGCTGATCGATGCTCGCCATGGCTTCCAGGCAGCCGCGACCGCCGAAGCTGTGGTAGAGATTCACGCGATCAACCACCATGTTGCCGGCTTCGCCCGCGGCGCCCACGTGGCCCCGGAAAAGGTTTCCGCCTATAAGTAGCCCCGCGCCTATACCGCGTCCAACAAAGAGATACACCACATCGGAACATTGCTGGGCGCAGCCGGATTGATATTCTCCAAGGGTAGCCAGATTGACATCGTTATCTATGACTACGGGAAAGTGCAAGAGCTGTTCCAGTTCAGCGCGTAAAGGACGATTATTGAGGCCGGGAAAAACTTTGGCGGCATCTACGTAGCCGGGAACAGGTGTGGTATGCACAACTCCCGGTACCGCGACTCCCAGCGAGACAATTTTCGCCGTGTGATCAGTCCACATACTGAGCATATCTTGCACAAGCAGACCAATCTGGGGCAGAATGCTCTCGCTCTTCTCCAGCATAAGAGCACGCGAAGTACGTTTGATAATGTCACCGTGGAAGTTGGCAATGGCGGCACGGGCGACACGCGTGCCAAGATCAAGGCCAAGCACGACCCCCGCCTCTTCGCGAAAGCTATAGAGTTCTCCCAGGCGTCCCCCAGTAGGGGCGGACTTCCCGGTACAGGCAATATAGCCCTCCTGCTCAAGCGCATCGACAATGCGCGAGGCTGTGGGGCGAGAAAGCTGGAGTCGCCTGGCGATTTCAGCGCGCGAGATCGCCCCCTCCTCGCGAATAAGTTGCAAAATCAGGCGGCGGCTTGAGCCGTTCTTCATTCTGGCCGGTGCAGCGAGGACCACCTGTTGCTCATCTGTCTTTAACATGCCACAAAATCGTTCCTGCTTTCTTGAAAACACATACTAGATTGTTTCATTGTGAACAGAATAAGCAGGAATACAAGTGATTTTCCTTCCGCTTTCTTCCTTCTGGTATGAGCAAGTATACCTGTTCATTAGCAGGCTGTCAAGCAAAAAATGCAATATGATCAGGCCATCATTGACAGCTTTCTTAAGTAATGCTATTGTTAACAATGTTACATTAAGTAACAAAGATAGAACGCAGGTTTCGTTGGAAGGACTATTCAGGACACACAAAGAGGAAATGGTATGCTGAACGCCCAACAACACACTGGCAAAGGACGGTTGCGCAAGAACGCGATTAGCGTGCTTGGAGCTGTCGCGTTATCTATGGCCTTTATGGGGCCAGCCACCAGCGTATTTTTTAATACGCAACCGGCGGCGGCAGGAGCAGGTTACGCGCTCCCTTTCGCTCTGGTGCTGGCTCTGATTGTCTGCGTCCTGGTGGCCTCGGCTATCGGCGCTTTTGCGCAGAAGATTCCTACCGCTGGCTTTGCCTATACATTTAACCTGCATGGGTTTGGCAAACGCGGGGGCTTCCTTTCTGGCTGGCTTCTGGCCTTTGCTTATGCCATGGTTGGCCCTATGTTGCTGGCGGCCATCGGGGCGCTGGTTTCGCAGTTTCTGCAGACGGAATTTACCTGGGCCATTCCCTGGTGGGTCTTTACCATCGCCTTCGCGCTTATTGTCTGGGTCATTGGCATTCTAGGGATTAGCCGTACCGCCGCTACCGCGCTTATTTTTCTGGTGCTGGAAGTTGGCGTGATGCTGGCGCTCTTCGTGACCATTTTTGCCAAAGGGGGAGCCCAGGGTATCTCGCTGGCACCGTTTAATCCTGCCAATTCATCTGGTGGATTTTCTGGTCTGGGCATCGGGCTGTTGTGGGGCATTCTCTTTTTTGTCGGCTTTGAATCGGCCGGAACCCTGGGAGAAGAGACGCGGGATGCGAAGAAGAGTATTCCGGTTGCGCTTTTCACAGCGGTTGCGGTGATCGGCGTCTTCTATGTGCTGTCCGCGTGGGCCAGCGCTCTTGGCTATGGCCGGAGCCATGTCTCCACTTTTGTGAACGACGGCTCACCATGGATCACATTGACGCAGACCTACTGGGGATCAGGCCTGGTCTGGCTGGTGTCGCTTACCGTCCTGAACAGCATTTTTGCCAATTTGATCTCAGGAGCCAACGCGGCGGTTCGCGTGCTCTTTGCTCTTGGGCGTGAAGGTATTTTGCCTGTCCGCCTTGGCGCGACGAGCGCACGCGGCAATCCCTCGACGGCCTTGACCGCCTATATGGTCTTCGCCCTTGTCCTGGCCTTAATTGGAGGCCTGCTCTGGACGCCGCTGGGAGCCTATGGCTTCTTCGGCACGATCCTGGGTCTTGGCCTGGTGATTATCTACATCCTGGTCAATCTGGCCCTGATCGTGTTTTACTGGCGCGATTATCGGGCGGAGTTTTCTGTTGTGCGTCACGCGATATTCCCGATTATTGCTAGCCTCCTGCTGCTCTTGCCGATCTATGGTCTTTTGTGGCCTGTCCCGGCATATCCAAACAACCTTGTGCCCTACATTGTGCTGGCCTGGTTAGTGCTGGGCGTGCTCTACCTGGTGGTTATAGCTCGCCGGCGCCCGCAGGTGATCGAGGCCATGGGCCGCGTAATGGTCGACGATTCGGCGTCAACGGAAACCTCGGAGACGGATTCGGCGCTGGCCGGCTAACACTGGCGTCTCAGGAAGGGAACTTTCTATGTACTTACAACGCTTGCTGGAGCGCAACCCGCGCCTGCTGGAGGCGGCCATTGATCTGCACCAGCGCGGCCAGATCCCGCCCAATACCTGGATTATCGACCTGGATATGATTGTGGAGAATGGGCGCGCGCTGGCAGTCGAAGCCCGTCGCCAGGGGCTGACCACCTACCTGATGAGCAAACAGTATGCGCGCAATCCCTATGTGACGGCGCTGGCTCTTGCCCAGGGACTGTATAAGGTGGTTGCAGTCGATGCTGCCTGCGCCTTGATGGCCAGGCGCTATGCTTTGCCTGTGGGTCACATTGGGCATCTCAACCAGATCCCGCGTCACCTGGTACCAGCGATGGTGGCTTTGCGCCCCGATGTGATCACGATCTACAATCTTGAGCATGCGCGCTGGATCAACGACGCTGCCGCGCAACTGGGCGTAGTACAGGATCTCCTGCTGCGCGTTCATGCTCCCGGCGATCTCAACTTCGATGGCCAGGAGGGAGGCTTCGCTGAAAGCGCTGTGCCGGAAATCGTGAGCCAGTTGGCCCACCTCCCGCAGGTGCGCCTGGTGGGGGTCACCTCATTTCCGTGTGTGCGCTATAACCACCGTCTGGGCGAGGTCTGTGAAGTGAGTCCGAACATGCACACGGTGCGACGCGTGGCGCAGACCTTGCGCGAGCTGGGCGTTGAGGTAACCCAGATCAATGCCCCAGGAAACACTTCCTGCGTGGTTATGCCGCTCTTAGCGGAGAACGGCGCGACCCATGTCGAGCCAGGGCATGGTTTGCTGGGGACTACGCCCAATCATGTCTACCAGGACAATCTGCCCGAACGGCCGGCCTACGCCTATGTGACGGAGATATCGCATCACGTGGGAGATCGGGCCTATGCCTATGGCGGTGGGCTGTTTCACGATGGCTATGTTGCCAGCCAGGAAGTGAGCGCGCTGGTGGGATCACGCTGGGATGAGACCCGCGCCAATGGCGTGAATTACCTGCATGACATTGAGCAGATCATCGACTATCATGTCGTCTTGCAGCCCGGTTCGCGTTGTAAGGTAGGAGATACCGCCTTGCTTGCTTATCGCACCCAGATGCAGATGACCAGATCCTATATTGCTCCGGTTTCAGGGCTTGCAGGTAAGCGTGAGATCAAGCTCCACTATCTGTTCGATAATGCGGCAACCGCTCTGGATGAACACTACATGCCGGTTGATCCGGTCATCGTTCGCCGGGACATCGACGCGCTCCTCGCCACCTATGCCTGATGAGACGCCCGCATTCGCGTAGGGATTCGGCTTGCCGCGTCCGTGTGGGCGGCCCATGGGC
>JALYVR010000527.1:0-3354 GCA_030853145.1 Chloroflexota bacterium
GGCTTGTAAACCGCGCCCCTACTCTGGCAACTTCGCCTGGTCCTGGGCTTAGGCAGTCAGGGTCTTGACGAAGAAATCCTGGATCATCTGGATCAGCTCGTCGGGGCTCGGCTGCTCGACCTGGCCGGGCGTGACGGAGGCCAGGCCGTGCTCATCATGCTGGATCATGACCAGGGCGGTGGGAACATGCGCAGCCTGGAGCAGGCTCGCCAGCTTCTGAGAGTGATGAGGCGTGATAAACCAATCATCAGCGCCCTGCAAGATCAGAAAGGGAGGAGCCTCAGGCGTGACGTAGCTGACCGGGCTGGCATAGTTCTGCCTGGGATTGGCAGGGATCTGATCTGCTCTGAGGGCCGTACCCTGCCTCGATATACCCAGGCCCTGCCCTAGCGTGTAGACCCAGCTCGGCGTACCCCTCCAGTCCGTGAGATCGGCAGGTCCCCACATATCGACCACAGCCTGCACGCGACTCGACTGATTCAGGTACTCACCCTTCTCGAAGCCCGCATCGGGTCCGGTGAGGCCCAGCATCGAGGAGAGATAGCCACCCTCGCTGACCCCGTAGACGCCGATGCGCTGCGGACTGATCCCCAGTTCAGAGGCGTGGGCCCGCAGGAAGCGAACAGCGCACTTGGCATCCACTACCTGGTCTAACATCCCGTAGAGTGGGGGGAAGCGGTAATCGATTGAACCAACGGCAAAGCCGCGCGCGAGCAGATTGCTGCGCAGGTGCGCGAAGTAGACGCCATCGGGGTCGGTTAACTGGCGATTCCCGATCAGCCCTTCACCGCCATGCATATAGAAGACGACGGGCACCGGTCGGGCGAAGGTAGCTACTGGTTCAGAGAGATCCATGGCCAGCGGATCGCCGCCGGGATGGCAGTACTCCAGCGTGGTCATCTGACCGGCGGGCGCGCTGACCGTTGACGCGGGAGACGCGGGGAACCAGGTCGCGTCCGGTGCGCTCTGAGAGACGGCAGGCCAGCTCACCAGGCTGGTAATCAGCAGCGCAGGCAAGATGCTCAGAGAGACAAGCCAGGCCCTGGGCGTCTGCGCGCGCAGACGTGGGACGACCAGGCGAAGCAGCAGGAAGAGGACCACTAGCCCGAAGACCGGCAGGAAGATCACCTGGAGACTGTCTGGAATGATGCCGGCAACGGTGCTGGAAACGGTGCCGGGGGTCGTGAAGAGCGCCACCATGAAGAGCGCCGTCGTGACCTGATTCAGTAGCGTCAGGATCAAGATACCCACCAGGAACAGGGAGGGCAGTGCGGCCAGGAAGATGCGCCAGGGTCGAGAGAGCGTGGTCCAGGTGCGAGCCGCGAGGCTGAAGAAGAAGACGGCTGCGACCCCTTCCATGACGGGAACCCACAGATCGGCGATGCTGGGCGATTGCGCTCGCCAGAGAGTGAATCCGGCAGGCACCCCGGTCGTATGCGCGAGCAGCCAGAGGAGCAGCGCAAGCCCATCGACAATTCCGGCAGCGATCAGCACACGGCGGGCGGGCCACACTACAACGCTGACGGCACTGATGACCTGAATACCCGCGCCGATCAGGATGAGCGCGGCTAGAAGATCGGATTGTGGGCTGTGAAGCAGGATGGCCAGAAAATGGATGATGGCCGCACTCATTGTAAAGAGGACCGCCCAGTAGAGGAATCCTCCCCGCTTTATCCGATTGGCCAGCAGGAGCGAGAGCCGACCAGGGAAAGTGTGATCAGAGATTGGCGTTGTTTCGATACTCATTGTAGAAGTCCTTTCTCTACCTCTTGTAGCAAGAGAACATGAAATTAGGTTTCCTTTGAGAAGAGTATGCCTGCCAGATATTGAGGAATGATGGCAAATCAGTGGAAAATGTGTGACAAATGTGTGACGGATCTATGTAACATTTTTGGCCTTGGGACGTTGCATTGGTTGAAATATCTCGCTCACAGTTGCAACTGAGAAAGTTTGACGAGGAATAGATGTTGCTAGATCAAGGAAATACAGACCCCTCCTCTGCCTTTTGTGCTGCAGAAGATGATTCCTTGTGCGCCCAGCTTTATCGGCGCTATGCAGCAGGCATTCTGGCGTATCTGCGGCGGCATGTGCCAACGCAGGAGGATGCGGAAGATCTGCTCCTTGAAGTTTTTCTGTCTGCGCTGGAATATGAGTCGCGCCTGGCGGGCCTATCGGAGGATGAACAACGGGCCTGGCTGGTGACCGTGGCTCGTAATAAGATGTTCGATCATTATAGATGGAGGAGCAGGCGGCACTTTTTCTCTCTGGAGAAGGCGGAGTCTCTGCTGGATGGTCAGGAGAAAATGCCTGAAGAAGTGGTTATCCGCGCTGAAGAACATGATCACCTCCGCACGTATGTGCAGCAGTTGTCTGTGACTCAGCAGGAGGTGTTGCAGTTGCGCTTTACCGCTGGCCTGCGCTGCGCGGAGATTGCCAGCACACTACACAAACGGGAAGGCGCGATTCGCACGATGCTTTCACGTACCTTGAATACTTTGCGCGGCTTCTATGAGCAGAAGGATAAAGGAGGCGACTAATGGCGGAACATGAGCAGGAGACATTTCTGCCTGAAGAAGTGGATGAGCAGATAGAAGCCTATCTAGCTTCATCTGCCAGGCAGAAGCAGACCTTGAATCCACCAGCACAGACCGTTCAAGCGCTCCAGCATTACTTCGCTCCCGCTGAGCAGGATGCCGCATTGCGGCGTGTCTGGCAACGTTTCGCGCAACAGCGCGCGACCCGGCACACAAGCTCGCAGGGGTACGTTGGTACTCTTGTCCAACAAGAGAGGAGATATCCTATGAAGCAAGGGACTCGCAGCTTTCGCGCGGTGCGCGGTAGCTTGCTGGCACATCGTCTGAACTACATTGCCGCTCTCGTTTTTGTGGTTCTGCTGGTGAGCAGCATGCTTGTTGTCTTTCGACTGGCCTCCAACGGACATTCAGCCGTATCCCCCTCGTTACCAGTCGTCTCCAGCGCACCGCAGGGGAGAATGCTGTTTGAGCGAGATGCTAACACGCTGTACCGACTGGACATGAAAACACACCAACCCCTCTGGCAATTTCATGCGGATAGTGGCAATTTCACATCTGGTGAACAGGTGATCGGTACTACTTGTTATATTACAGAGGTCAGTGGCATGCAGGAGAAGCTGTATGCCCTGGATGCCGCAAGCGGTAAGGTGCGCTGGCAGGTGGATCTTTCTTCCCGGCAGTTAGGCTTCCAGATCTCGCCTGTCATTTTCGGTGATACGCTCTACCTGCCCTTGATAAAGAATGGCTTCCCAGAAGTGGAGGCGCTGGCGGTATCCAATGGTGCAAAGAAATGGGAACACCGTCTGGAAGGGGGCAGCGT
>JALYVR010000527.1:3364-4299 GCA_030853145.1 Chloroflexota bacterium
CGTGAATGTGATAGCCGCTTCAGATCAGGCTGTCTATGGCGAGATGGGAAACAATAGCGAGCGTTTCGCTTTGAGCGCCAGGGATGGTCATTCGCTCTGGCAGAAGAGGGAGGAAATGGCCAACTCCAATCTGATAAATCAGGCTCAGGCTCAGGCATTCGTGGTCGATGGCGTGCTCTGTATAGTAAAGAACAATAAGCTGAGCAGCATCGTGGGCTACGATGCAGCAAGCGGCGATCAGCTATGGAGTCATTCGCTTGATGGTTGGTTGGCAAGCTTTGGCACAACGCTCTTGCACAAGGTGATCTATGTGAGTACGAATCGCCAACCAGATCACGGCAATAGTATCTACGCCTTCTCCGCAAAGGATGGAACGCAGCTCTGGCGCTATCAAGATACCGCTCTGTCTGGCAGTTCCTATCCGACGGTGACAGAGCAAGGGGTATACTTTTATCGCTATAGCAATGGGCGAGGTGGACAGACACTTGTCGCCCTGAATACAACCAGTGGCAAGGAGCGCTGGACATACGATTTTCACGATGGTCTCACCGTTGAGTATCCTCCTGCTGCGGATAACGACCAGGTGTATCTGAGCCTGCCCAACAATGTGATTCAGATATTGCGGTCTTCAGGTGGCAAGCCGCTTGGCTCCTTTAAGGCACCTGGAATAGTTGATCCAAATAATCGTGTTTTGTTGCAAGTGGTAGGGTAGAACACGAGTAGATTTTTGCAGGGTGACGGATAAGGGGAGAGACGTGCCTGGTCAGCCGGTATTCCTCAGCCCCGCTGCGATCCCGTTGATCGTTAGCAGCACGGCGTAGGTCAGGTCCGCGCGCTGGCGCTCCTCCTGGCTCGCGCTCTGCCGTTGGGCCTCGTCCAGCACGAGTGGGTCGCCGAGGGCGCGCAGGCGGCGCAGCAGGGCTACCTGGAAGTAG
>JALYVR010000528.1 GCA_030853145.1 Chloroflexota bacterium
GTCCTGGTACTATGCGCCCTGACATTCTTCACATGGGGGAGTACCGCTCTTGCCGCTCCTGTCATTTCCGCTTCACACAAACCTGTCACTTTCAAACATGCATGTGCAGCGGTTCCCGCGGGCTTCGCACAATGTCTGGCGCTCGTTGCAACGAGCAAAGGGAGTTCCCAACCACTCTCAGTAGTTCCCAACGCCAACCCACCTGGTGGCGGCCCGCCCTATGCTCCTGCTAATCTCCATAACGCCTACAATCTTCCAACGACAGCTCCCGGCACACCGACGGTCGCTATTGCCGATGCCTACAACGATCCGAATTTGGCAAGCAACCTGGCAACATATCGGTCTCAGTGGGGCCTACCTGCCTGTACGCAATCCAATGGCTGTTTGAAGATTGTCAATCAGAGCGGCGGTAGCCGACTGCCCTCCAACAATAGCGGTTGGGGACTCGAGGAGTCACTGGACCTGGATATGGTAAGCGCGATTTGCGAAAACTGCCATATCCTGCTGGTGGAAGCGAACACCCCCAGCAATGCTAATCTGGGTACAGCGGTCAACGAGGCAGTGAGGCTAGGCGCGGTCGCCGTCAGCAATAGCTACGGCGAAAACGAGTTCAGCAGCGAGAGCAGTTCATGCAGTAGCTACTATCAGCATAATCATGTAGCAGTTACTGCTAGCACCGGTGATAATGGTCCTGGGGTATCGTACCCGGCAGTCTGCCCCTATGTCAGCGGTATCGGTGGGACGACCCTGAACTCGAACGGCTCGGAGACCGCCTGGAGTGGATCAGGTGGCGGCTGCAGCCGCTATATCGGTAGGCCGTCCTGGCAGTCGTCGAGTGTGACAGGCTGTGGCAATCGTGCGGTCGCCGATGTTTCCGCTGATGCCGATCCCAACACGGGCGTCTATGTCTACGACACCTATGGGTATGGTGGCTGGCTTGAGGTTGGCGGTACCAGTGAGTCGTCACCGATCATCGCCTCCGTTTTTGCCCTGGCTGGCAACGTGTCGAGTACCACATATCCGGCGAGCCTGCCCTGGCAGCGCTACACATCTGGCTGCCTGTTTAAAGTAGGTGGCGTGCAATATGCGTACCAGACTGGACTTGGCAGCCCCAATGGGACTGGCTGTTTCTAAACACAGCTTGCGTCCATATCTCTGACAGGAGTGAGGTGGGTCATCTCTGCGAAAAGAGGTGGCCCGCCTCACGTGCTTATGGTGAGAACGTTTAGACCTGAGAGAGCAGGTCTGAACTCGCAAACACGCGGGAGGAGTCGTTTCCCTGTTGCCGGCTTTCAAGCACAGTCCTGAACACAGGTAGTAGCTCAGGATCAAACTGGGTGCCTGCACACCGTTCGAGTTCTGCCAGTGCAGCGGCAGACGTTAGTGCGGCCTGATAGGGCTGTTCGCTGATCATGGAATGGTAGGCTTCGGCCAGCGCAATCAGCCGTGACTCCAGAGGAATGGCCACGCCAGCTAGCCCGGCGGGATCGCCGGTACCATCCCAGCGCTCATGGTGGTGACGAATGGCTGGCGCCAGGTCAGTGAGCCAGGGGCTGGCCTCCACAATTCCGGCCCCCAGTTCTGCATGCTGGTGCAGCAACCGCCATTCCTGTACTGAGAAGTTCTCGCGTGGTTGGTGCAACAGCCGATCTGGCAGCGCGATCTTGCCAATATCATGCAGAAAGGCGGCCGTGGCGGCATGCCGGATGCGCTCTTCGTCGAACTCCAGTATTCTCGCCATCCCTGTCACGAGGTCACTCACTTCGTGCGCGTGTTCGCTCATGCCTGGCTCTCTCACGTCTAGCGCCCCCATCAGGGAATAGATCAATCCTAACTGCTCTGTTCTCGCCACGCTCTCATGGTCCCGCCCATCGAGAGATGTCTGTTCCTGCCGCTCTAAAGCGTGTGCCGTAGCAGCTTTGAGCGCAGCATCACTATTAGCACGGGCAGCCTCAGTGGCAGTGCGCACTTGATTGCGTCCCAGGCGCTTGGCCCAGTACATCGCCTGATCCGCCTGCTCTCGCACCTCACTCGCTGTCGCTCCATCATCGGGGTAGCTGGCGACGCCGATACTCACGGTCAGGGCAATGCCCCCCTCTACCTCACGAGTTACCAGCGGACAGGTTGCCACCACACTGCGCAGGTGTTCAGCGACAACCCGCGCATCATGTTGACTGGTTTCAGGCAAAAGCACCAGGAACTCTTCCCCACCAAAACGACCTACCGTATCCCCTACGCGCAACACGTTCCTGACCTTTTCGCTCAGCTCACGCAGCACCTCATCGCCGGTAGCATGCCCATACGTATCGTTGACCTGTTTGAAGCGATCTCCATCAAAGAACAGGAGGGACAGCGGGTGACCAAAGCGACGCGCTCGCTCGCACTCTTGCGCCAAAAGCTGCTGTAATGCACGGTGATTGGGAAGGTTTGTCAGCATATCAGTCGTTGAAAGGCGCTCCAGGAGAGCATTCGCTTCTTTGAGCGCTGCTTGTTCTCCCTGAAGTGCCTCATGCAGGCGTTTGAGTTCCTCGCCGCGCGCCAGTTCGTCACGTTGCTGTTTTGTTTGCTCGAGCAGTCCCACCAGGGTATCCACCATCGCATTTGTCGCCTCCGAGACTGCAGCGATTTCGTCGCGCCCCCCGGCATCCAGTCGCATATCAACCTGTCCGTTGGCAATCGCCTGTGCGGCTGAACGCAACCGCTGCAATCGTCGCACTAACGTACTGGAGATGAGCCAGCCGACCAGACCAATGCCCAGCAATACACCCAGCACGGCGAGGAGCGTGCTGATGAGCAGTTTCTGCACCTCGACGGTGGCCGCATCGTGGAGGGAAGGCACCAACGTTTCATTGAATGTGATCAGGGCCTGCAAGTCTCTTCCGGCGTCGGAGAAGGCGGCGTCCTCCTGTATGGCAAGCAGTACCTGCGCTCTGGCGATGCTCCCTGCCATCACAAGACCAAGCACCTGCTCCTGGATAGCACGATACGCTCGCCAGCTGGCCTGCGCCTCTTCAGAATAGGTCCGTTGCTCTTCAATTTGTGTCGTGTGTCCCGCCTCAGTAAAGAGTACCACCTGATCGGGAGATTGATCGAGCAAATCTTGCTGGAAATAAGCATCTAGAACTGTGTTGTAGTGCGCCGAAAGTCCCTCAATCACGCTCCGGTCATTTTTAAGGATTAAGGTTAGCGCGTGCGGCTGAGCAGCATACGTGGTGATCCCTTGCAGATTGGTATGTATTTGCTGCAGCCCGGCCTCCTCCGTCGTAAGTGAAGTATATGCATTGAACAGATGCTGATAAAAGGTGGATTCCTGCAAAAGCCGCTGCTGACTCTGCACACCCACGCTACTCAAGGTAATAGCTGCGATGAGGGCAGGTATGAGAAACCCCAGCGCTAATCTCCTGCCGATGGGGATATTCAGCAGAGGATTTGAGCGCATGCGCCACAGGCCAGGAGATTTAGAGGCTTGCACATCCCCGTATGCCTGGCGCACACGTTTGTTAGCCAGTGTTTCCGCAGATATGTTACCTTCAGAGACTGAAGGTTCATCAGTCGCAGAACTTGCAAGCATTGGTTTCCCCTTCTCATATACTTATTAGATATAAAATGCAGGAGTGCTACATCTCTTTTCTCATTATCGGCAAGAAACGTTTCTTCAAAAGCCTCCTGCTCCTCATCCCTGTTCCTGCGACGTTCGGCCATATCGCTAACTATCGTTCAGAAAGCACATGAGCTACTCCATAGAAGAAGTAGACGCCTCGTGAGCAGTAGTCATACATTTGTTGGTCATGGCTATACTGGAGAGGGCTACCTCGACAAGTATGCCCGGTATTTAATTGCAGGGTGACGGTCGAGGCATCTTAATGAAGGAGAATAAAATAGTGATTGAACCGTATAGTACTATGATGAGAAAACGCCTCCCCGTTTTCGCTGCTCTTGCTTTGGTGGTTGGCTTCTGTGTGGCCTGCGGAAGTGAGGTTGCCGCGACAACCTCGGGTAACCAGCAGAAGGGGTCAATTAAAATTGGGATATCGTTATCGCTCTCAGGCGATTTTTCCGCCGATGGGCAGGCATTTGCACAGGGCTATCAGCTCTGGGCTGACAACGTGAATGCCCATGGTGGCTTGCTGGGACGCCGGGTCACACTGGATATCATCTCAGATGCCAGTAACCCGGACCAGGTGCAAGCCAACTATCAAAAGCTGATTACTGTTGATAAAGTAGACCTGCTCTTTGGCCCGTACTCTACCCTGCTGACGAAACCGGCATCGCTGGTAGCCAACCAGTATGGCTACG
>JALYVR010000529.1 GCA_030853145.1 Chloroflexota bacterium
CGAATTTGCGCGCCGTCTGGCAGGCACAGATATTACCCTCAATTGTGTCCATCCAGGTTTTGTTTTTACCAACATAGGCATGAACAACGTCAGCCCTCGTATTCAGGTGCTGGCGCGCCCTGTTCCAACTCGACATCACGCTCCCTATGGAGCTCCTCCTGAAGAATTTGCTGGATCAATGGGAACTTCATCGCTTTCCACATTTTTGCCAGACGCGCTCTTACATCTGTATCTTCATCCCACAGGGCTTCTACAAGCAATGGAAGGCTGATGGACGCGCCACGATATGTGAGCGCAAGGATGATATCGACCCTAAGGCCAGGTGATGCTTCCTGGTGTAATGCCATCAAAAAGGGCGTGGCTTCCTGGTTCGATATGCTCCGTAATACTTTAATAATGGCCTTTTGTATGTCCGTTCTCTCCCCTGGAGAGAGGAGTGTTCTGCCTGCCCACAGCCAGATCTCCTTGAAGATATGTATATCCTCAAGGGGATCGATTTTTACAAGCGATTCTATACTGGCTCTAAGGAAAGAGCGCCTGAAAGATCTTTGTCTTGGGTCTTCATGCTGCTCAAATGTGGGTAACAATTCGCGAATGAACGAGAGTAGTGCTTCCGTGGCCGCAGGATCTCTCAACTGCCCCACGACTTGCACGGCTGTCAAACGCAGGTCTGCCTCATTGAGATAGGGTATGACTTGCTGGGTATGGGCTTTTGTGCCAAGGTAGCCTACAGCCTCCAGGGCCGTTCTCCGCACCCTGTAAGGGATCGTGGGGGTCGCCACGATGGTGAGCAGTTCTGGGACACTGCCGTATTCTTTTCTCTGCATGAGAGCACGGATGGCCGCTATGCAGACGTCGGGCTGAGCATCCTGTAAAGCGTAAGAGAAGGCGCTGGAGGGAACGGGTAGATCGCTCAGGAGATACAGAATTTCCGCTCGAAGAGCGTTTTCCCTCTCCTTGTCATTCAAGAAAGAGAAGAATCATTTGTCTCCTCTAGCGAAGCAGAGGCAGAAGAGAAAGGGAAAAAAGAGGAGTCCTCAGCCCTCGAAAATGGAAGGAACTGCTCAAGAGAAGCGATGAGAGCGTCTCTGACGCTAAGAGATGTGTGAACGTGATCTATAGTGGCATGTTCTTTGCCTTCCTGCGCGTATATTTTGAGCACTTCATCTGGCGAAAAAGGCAAATCCTCAAAAAAACAGGTGATAGGATGCTGGATGTCAAGGACGGGATCACCGGCAACGGAACCAAAGGCAATAATACAACGAGCCTGAAGCGTCATTAACGCCTCCTCAAGAGAGAGATAGCTCATCTTTTTCATATCAGGGTTATGAGCAAGGCGTGCGCTGTGCTTGTTTTCATAAATTACATAGTTATATGCCAGGGCTGCCACCCTGGCCCAAGCTAAATGCGGTGGAGAGGAAAGCGGAACTTTCCTAAATGTGTTAAAGGTGGCACATTCTGCCAGACCATGCCAATTAAATCCCTCTGGAAGAGGACGCGTTCCCTCTAACATCTCGTGAAGCCACTGAAGTGTCAAAGATGGCTCTTGCTCCAGAAGCCAGTCAACAAGTCTATCTGCTTCCATCTGTCTGTCTCCCTTCAAAAACAGTGACACGCAATGAAGGGCCTCTCGTTTCTCCTCATTGTTGCGTGTGGCAATATCTCGTACGTTGTCACATACGCGTAGGACCTGCATACACCATATTCTAGCACCTTTTCACCGCCTCCACGATTAGCCGGTGCTCCACCGCCTTCAGCCGTTCGTGCAGCGTCTCCTCGCTATCACCTGGCTCGATGGCTACTTCCTGGCGGCAGATCACCGGGCCTGCATCAACCTCCGGGGTGACATAATGCACGGTGCTTCCTGTGACCGGCACCCCCGCGTCGAGCGCTTGCTGGACGACGTGCAGGCCCCGGAAGACGGGGATACGCGCGCCGGAACTGGTGGTGTAGGTCTCGCCTGTGCCGTCGTCGGGGAGGAGCGCGGGGTGCAGGTTGATGACGCGGCGGGGGAACTGTGCCAGGAAGGTGGCGCTCAGGATGCGCATCCAGCCCGCAAGCACCAGCAGGTCTACCTGGAACAGGCGCAGGAGATCGGCCAGTTGCTCTTCGCTCTGGCCCTGACGCCAGGGAAGATACATAGCCGGTAGTTTGTGCTTGAGCGCGCGTTGCAGACCCTGAGCGCCGGCTACGTTGCTCACCACCAGGGCGATCTCAACCCCCGGCAGGCACCCGCCCTCGCTGGCATCAATGAGCGCCTGCAAGTTGCTGCCGCTGCCGGAGATGAGCACGCCCAGGCGTAGTCGTCTGCTGTCCCTAGCTCCGCTGTCATCATGGCTAGCCATTGCGGCGCACCTCTTCGTCTGCCTGTGCCAGCTCGACCGCGAAGTGCTGCCTGTAGGTGGCCAGTCGCTCTCTCAGCCCGTGATCCGCGAGGGCCAGGATCTTCGCCGCCAGCAGGGCCGCTCCGCCTGGCTCCAGGATCGTCGGGGAGGCGATACCCGATGGCAGGCGCAGCGATGAGAGCAGGTCCATCCCCCCGAAGCGCTCGCTATAGGGCGGGCAGGCGATGACGGGGAAGCGCGTATTGGCGTCAACGACTGCCGAGAGCGCGTTCGAGCGGCCCGCGATGGTGATGTAGACCAGCGGCTCGCCGCTCTGCTCGTATTCGTCCAGGATCTCAAGCAGGCGCTGTGTGGCCTTGTGGGCCGAGCAGACGCGCATCTCGTAGTTGATCTTCAAGTCCTGGAGCGTCTTGACAACGGCCTCGGCGTGGGCGTGATCGCCTTTGCTGCCCATGATAATGATTACTTGAGCTGTCATATACTATTTTCCCTCCATTTTACCGGGCCTGCAAGCCCTGGTATGCGATATCCCTGCGGTAGTGCATGCCTTCAAAGGCGATCTGCATCACGGCTTCGTAAGCACGTCCGACGGCCTCCCGTAGCGTCTGGCCGTAGGCGGCTACACTCAGCACGCGGCCAGCGGCGGTGACCAGGTGGCCGTTGTGGGTGGCGGTGCCTGCGTGAAAGACCTGCACGCCTTCCTGGCGTTGGGCTTCCTCGATGCCGGTGATTGGGAGGCCTGTGCGATATTTGTCAGGATAGCCACCGGATGCCAGCGTGACGCTGATGGCATATCCAGCGCGCCACAATGTTTCATGCAGCGCGCGTGTATCCTGTACTGGCGTCCATGTCAGTACATCTAGCAGATCGGCCTGCATGAGCAGCATCTGGGCCTGCGTCTCTGGATCGCCGAAGCGCGTATTGTGTTCCAGCACCATCGGACCGCGCTCGGTGAGCATGATATTCGAGTAGAGGACGCCGGAGAAGGCGATGTCGCGCCTGGCGAGAGCTTGCAGGGTGGCGGAGATAACCTGAGTGTGGATCTGTGCCTCCTGGACCTGGCTCACGAAGGGTAACGGCGTGAAGACGCCCATGCCGCCGGTATTGGGACCCTGGTCCCCTTCAAGCGCGCGCTTATGGTCCTGCGTCAGGACGAGGGGCAGGTAGTCTGTGCCGTCGCAAATGGCGGTCGCGCCGATCTCTGTACCCTGCAAATAATCCTCGATCACTACCACGTCTCCTGCGGAGCCGAAGATGCGCTCAACCATCATCTGCTGGACGGCCTCGCGGGCCGTGGCCAGATCGGATGCTACGATGGCGCCCTTGCCGGCGGCGCTGCCATTGGCCTTGACGACGACCGGGGCGCCGTGCTCTTCCAGGTAGTCCAGCGCGCTGCGGGCCTCAGTGAATGTGCGGTGCTGGGCGGTGGGGATGCCGGCCTCGGTCAGCAGTTGCTTGGCGAAGGCCTTGCTGCCCTCCAGCGAGGCGCCCGCCGCGTCCGGCCCGAAAATGCGCAGGCCCCTCTGCCGGAACGTGCTGGCGATGCCTTCAATCAGGGGGAGTTCCGGCCCGACAACCGTCAGGTCGACCTGGTTGCGCTCGGCAAACTCGGCCAGTTCCGCGATCTGGGTGATGCCGAGCGAGACGCATTCCGCGCAACTCGCCATACCGGGATTGCCCGGCGCGGCATATATCTTATCTACTCGCTTGCTCTGCGCCAGCTTCCATACCAGCGCATGTTCGCGTGCCCCTGAGCCAACCACTAACACACGCATACATACTCTCCTCGTTGCTTGATAGGCAATGCTAGCTACGTAGGGTCCCTACTCCTCTGTCAAGCTTCATTGCACAGGTGAGCCGCCCCCATCCGCGTAGGGATGCGGCTTGCCGCATCCGTGCGAGGCATCCCTTGGGGTGCCTGTGGGGCCTGCCACCCGGATGCGGCT
>JALYVR010000530.1 GCA_030853145.1 Chloroflexota bacterium
GGTCAGCACCATGGCTCGCCCGCGCGGTGGCGACTGGCTGCTCGATGAAATTACGGCGCTACGTGTGGCTGATGTTGATGTGCTGGTCTCTTTACTGACTCCCGCTGAGGTCATGGAATTGGATCTGCGCGAGGAAGCAGAATGCTGCCGGAGCCAGGAAGTTGTCTACCTGTCGTTCCCAATTCTGGACCGCGACACGCCGCCGTTTTCCGAAAGGACCTTTACCTTCCTGGAGCAGCTACACAGCCAGGTGTCGGCAGGAAAGCATGTCGCTGTGCATTGCCGTCAAGGACTGGGCAGAGCGGTTCTTATAGCCGCGAGTGTGCTGGTCCTCGCTGGTTTTTCGCCGGAGCAGGCGTTTGAGCGGCTCAGTGCAGTTCGAGGATATCCGGTGCCGGAGACAGAGGAGCAACGCGCCTGGGTCGTGGCTTTCGCCCAAGCACGGATGAAAAAATCGTCATGAATGGACCAGGCGAGAAAGAGCATTCAAGGGAGGGAACCCATCATAGGGGCGCAGCTATTGACACAACCTCTATACTATTAGTTCATCAATAAGAAAAAATAGTATCAGGAGGAAAGGGCATGGTTGCCAAACTTAATCAAATTATAGCTGTTGAAAAAGGGGTCAAGAGTCGCTCGTTTCAGGAGCTTACCGAGGCGCATCACGCGTTACAGAAGCCAGCACTTCTCTCAGGCATCGCGCGCACCTATCGCCCCAAAGACGAGGAGGGCGAGTCGCTGCCGCCGGAGTCCACCAAAGTGCAGGTCAAAGCCGATGATATCATTCGCGACACGGTGGCTGTCCTGACCAAACTTTTTGATGTCACCGCGACAAAAGACTGGGCGAACTGTAAAGCAAAGGCCAACGTGGTCGTCGATGGCAAGACCATCTTGACGGATGTGCCTGCCACCTACCTGTTGTTCCTGGAGAAGCAGATAGTCGATCTGTATACGTTCGTCAGGAAACTGCCAGTCCTGGACCCCTCTGAGACGTGGACCTTCGATTCATCGGCCGATTGCTGGGCCACGGAGCCGGTGCAGACGCTCAAAACGAAGAAGGTGCCGCGTAACCACGTCAAGGCCGAGGCTACCGAGAAGCACCCGGCGCAGGTCGACGTCTATTACGAGGATGTGACGGTCGGTCACTGGCGCACCGTAAAGTTCTCAGGCGCGTTGCCTGCCAGGCGCATTAACGAGCTGCTCGCGCGCGTTGAGAAGTTGCAGGAGGCCGTCAAGTTTGCGCGCGAGGAGGCCAATAATATGGAGGTCGAGGAACAGAAGGTCGGCGCGAGCGTGATGCAGTACCTGTTCGGCTAAGATGGTCCCTTGCGTCCTGACCTGCTTTGCTTTATACTATCCCTGGAGTCCAGACTGAGATTGAATCTTAGCTTGAAGGACCAGCGTCCAGTGCAGGTTCGAATCCTGCCCTTGCCACCAGTGTTTCCTTCATGGCAAGGTAGCCCAAGACTGGCAGAGGCAGCGTTGTGTACCATCCCAGATTAAGACTATTACTCCAATCTCAGCATTCACCGTCGAACGCCAAATCGAACGTCTGGGGTCGAGACCTTTGGGGTGCTGGTGCAATTCCAGCCTGGCCAGCCAGCCAGGTACCTTCCTGGCGCATACGCCTCTATCATTGGCCGGTAGCTTAATAGCAGAGCACAAAGATATGAAAAGTGAACCTCCGACTTAAATGTGTTGGCGTGCGCAAATGGGCGGTAAAACGGGCCCCGAGGCAGTGCTATTCCTCGGGGCTTCCCCATTCCTTTTTTTACACATCTTATGAGATCTGGATACCAAGACGTTCCAGGAGGTTACGACTCAACTCTGCCTGATATTTGATGGGTTTCTTCTCTGGGCCATGGGAGTCTGAGCCTGAGCTGGTCAGCAAATGGTGTGCCTTGGCATACGCCTGATACAGAGCAATCTGTTCTGGCGTGTGGGCGGGATAATACAGCTCGAAGCCATCAATAGGAACTTCCTGGCGTAGCTCATCCAATAGAGGAACATCATAGCAAGTAAACCATTCTCCGCGTCCAGGGTGGGCAATGAGACGCACCGCTCCGCTCCGATGGGCCGCATCAACCACAGCCGCAATGTCATTGGTCGCAAAAAAGAAACCTGCATCTTCCACAAGCTTCCAGGAAGATTCTACGTCAAGCCCATAGCCCGGTTTTTGTAAGAGTGTTACCAGCTCATGAGGTTGTTGCGCACTGGGTTTTTCTAAGAGCGTCATCAGTTCATGCGGGCTTAGAAAGGTATAGCCCATCTTCTGGAGTTTCTCATAGACCTCCCTGGTGTTCTCTCGCTGGCGATGTGCAATATCCTGGGCTAAGTCTTGCAACGCATTGTGTTCTGGCTCAAACCCATAGCAGAGCACATCCGTCAGCTCGCCTTTCCACGAGGTGCTCATCTCCACTGCCGTGAGCAAGGGCAATTGCTTCTGCACCGCAAGTTGTTGTAGCGTGGCGGCGGTATCCACACGATCATGATCGGTGATGGCTGCCAGGCCAAAATCTTCGCTCACCAGATAGTCAATTAGTTGTTCAGGAGTCCATGTGCCATCACTAGAGGTGGTATGCATCTGGAGATCAATAGCTGCATCAGCCTCCAGAACAAGGCGAGGAGTCAATGAGTTCAAGATCCACTCCTTTCTTTATATCTATTGCGGATATATCAGTGATAGATATAATAACCTTTGTCCGGGTGACTTGTCAAGAGGTGCTATCTCTTACGCAGGTCGCCACGCGCATGGGCCGTATAGGGTCTCGACGACCGCGCCACGTTCTGCTACAATGCGCTTAGAACATGAGATACGTATTGGGAGGAGGCCGACGTGACGGTAAGACAGCAACCCACGCTCGCGACAATCGACCATGTATTGAGGCGCGGCGTCGCTCTGATTGAGAAGGAGGCGGACCTGCGGCGTCTGCTGCTGGAGGGGAACAAGGGTGAGCCGCTGCGCATCAAGCTCGGCGTGGACCCCAGCCATTATGACCTGACCATTGGCCATGCCGTGGTCTTTCGCAAACTGCGCCAGTTCCAACTCCTGGGCCACAAGGCGGTCGTCGTGATTGGCGACTGGACGGCGCGCCTGGGCGATCCCAGCGGGCGCGAGGACGCGCGCAAGCCGCTCAGTGTCGAACAGGTGAAGGCCAACATGGCCCCTATCTCGAGCAGTTCTACCGCATTGTCGATAGCGAGCAGACAGAGGTGCGCTACCAGAGCGAGTGGTTCGATACCTTCGATCTTAGCGATGCTATCCGCTTGCTGGGTCACAAGACCGTGGCGCAGATGCTGGCGCGCGAGGATTTCTCCAATCGCTACAAAAACGGCCTGGAGATCTCCCTGGCCGAGCTGATGTACCCGCTCTTGCAGGGCTACGACTCGGTGGCGTTGCGCGCAGATGTCGAGATCGGCGGGACCGACCAGACCTTCAACCTGCTAGTCGGTCGTGAGCTGCAACCGATCTTCGGCCAGACGCCGCAGCAGATCATGACGGCGCACCTGATCGTGGGCCTGGATGGCGTGAAGAAGATGGGCAAGTCGCTGAACAACTACATTGCCATGACCGCGCCCGCCGGCGATATGTACGGCAAGCTGATGTCGCTGCCGGATCACGCGATGCCCAGCTACTTTGAGACGCTGACCGCTATCCCGCAGGACGAACTCGACGAGATGCAGCGCAAGATGGTGGACGGCTCGCTGAACCCGGTGATCGCCAAGCGGCGCATGGCGCGCGAGATTGTGGCGGGCTTCCATAGCGAGACGGCGGCCCAGGAGGCGGAGGAGGCCTTTATCCGCCAGTTCTCCGAGCGCAAGCTGCCAGAGCATATCACTGACTATCCCCTGGAGCAGCCGGTGGAGGTGCTTACGCTGATGGTGGACGCCAAGCTGGCGGCCAGCAAGAGCGAGGCCCGCCGTCTCCTGCAACAGGGCGGCGTTACCTTCTTCCTGGATGGCGCATCCGGCACGGCGCAGGCTATCAGCAGCCCCGATTTTATGGTGCCAGCCACCGATGGCGCGATCCTGAAAGTCGGCAAATTGCGTTACATCAGGCTTCGGACTGGTGCCTGAGGTCAGCGGCTTGTCTTATAGGCGTGACCGTAGGGGCGACGGCTTGCCTCCTTTGTGAGTAAGTGTATGCCTATATGGCTGCCTCACGAAAATCATGAGAATATAGGAGATGTCGAATGCCACAGGCGACGATTGGAGTAATTGGCGGCAGTGGACTCTATTGTATGGAGGGTATGACCGAGGTCGAGGAGGTCGCTGTGCAGAC
>JALYVR010000030.1 GCA_030853145.1 Chloroflexota bacterium
GCTCCGACGTGACTGGCGAGGCAAGCCCCGCCCTACGGATTCGCGAAGCGGACCCCTTACGTTCACGCCTAAGTGCATTCACGCATCAAACGCGGAATGCGGTGTGCTCATCAGGCAGGGAGCATTCCGCGAAAGTTGCGTGAATGCACTTAGGCGGACCGGATACAATAGCAGAATCCGCGCCCCGGTAAAAGTACGCGGGTTATATCGTGGTAGAGATTGGTATGCAAATATATATAGGGCGGGTCATAAAGTAACACGAGGGAGGCTGGCATGTTCTATTCGGCAGGTATTCCTGCTATACTACCACTATGGCAGGAAGGACGAATAGAGAGATCACATGTCAGTATGACAGAAAAAATATCTACTAGCTCTCAGGAAGGTGATAGGGAATCGCTGTCAGGAGACGCGCTTGCATTGACTATGCTCTATGAGCGCTTCCGGCGGCCCATCCACTCCTATATCTATCACATGCTCGGCAATCAAGAGGATGCTGATGATATCACGCAGGAGGTATTTGTGCGCGCCTGCATGGCCTGGCAAGGCCTGCGCGATCGCGATAACCTCTCGGCCTGGTTGTATCGCATTGCTACAAACCTGTGTGTTGACTTGCTGCGCCGGCGCAAGCGCATCTCCTGGTGGCCGCTGAGCATGAGCAGCCGTAGCCGCGATGATGAGCATAACGATGGCCCGATCAGCGATGATTTCTCCCACCTGCTGGCCGATAGTGGGGGTATTCCAGAGATTGCCGAGCGCGAATATATTCAACTGGTGCTGGCGCGGATGCCGGTGGAGTACGCGTCCGTGCTGATCCTGAGCGCGGGCCAGGGCGTGCCCTACCAGGAGATCGCCACCATCGTGGGTATTTCGGCCAACGCGGCGGCGACCCGTATTTCGCGCGCCAAGAAGATGTTCGCGGAACAATATCAGCGCCTGAGCAAAGAAGGTAGCGAGAAACAGGAGAATCGGCGATGACACTGGACAATACTGCTATGCCGCCGATACCAGTATCTGGAGAACGCGGCCCCTACGTCTGCGCGACCGTGCGTCTCTACCTTGCCATACTGGACGACGTACCGCCGAGGCAGGCCGAAGCCATACTCAAACATGTCAATACCTGCCGTGACTGCTCGCGGGAGTATCGCCTCCTGAACCAGGCCACGCACCTGGTGGCCCGCCTCCCTGATACCACGCCTTCCGCGCGCGTCGATCAGGCAGTGATGGCCGCTATCGTCGCTCGCTGGAGTAGTGTGCCTCTCCCCGAAGTAGAGCCTGAGCGCGAAGCGGTCTATGCTGTCCCGGTCATGCCGCGACGGCTGCCAGTACGTCGTCCGCGCACGCGCTGGCTGGTGGGCCTGGCCGCCGCTGCTGTGCTCTTGCTGGCTCTGTTGACTGGCACATACCTGCACGCACTGCCCGGCACTCCCTCTGCTCAGGCCTTTGTGTTGCCTCAGACGCTTTCCTGGAACGGCTATGTACTCTATCATCGCGAAACGCACACGGACAGCAACGGCAAGCGCTACTACATCGATACCTATCACGATGTCAGCAGCGGCCGCATGCACGTGGAGACAACGATGGGTGACCAGTTGGATGTCGTCGCCGTGGGAGACGACCACAAGATGCTGGGCCTGGATATGATGCACCATGTCGCTCAATGGGACGCCGAGGCCTGGGACGTTGATGACTCCACCTTCGATCTGGCAACATTGCGCGGCGACCTGCAAGCGAAACGCGCCGTCTACCTCGGCAAGGGCCACTTTGGTGCCGTGGAGGTCTATCGTATCCGCCGCAGTAATGGCGACGTGCTGCTGCTGGATATGCACTATCGCCCCGTCAATGTGCTCGTCAACGCGCCAGGTAGCGGCACACCCATGTATAATATGGTGAAACTCCTCCCCGACTCGCAGGTGCCCGGCGACATGTGGGATATGAGTATGCCCTCCGGCTTCCATATGGGCAAGCTACCCACAAAACCCTGACCGGGAGGTTTCCCCATACATAGAGAGACCCCCCTTTCATTCACGCCACCTTTATCACCTTGATCGTAGGGATCGTCACGCTGCTATGCTTGGCGACGGGTGTATCGTTCCCAATTACAATGTACCTGCCATCGTCTGACAACCAGGCATTATCACCGCTGTAGGCCGCCAGGCGCTTCCCACTATGCAGATCGTAGAGGACCAGACTATTTCCCGCCTGGATGACTGTGTACAAGTCATTAGTTGGTCCTGTGAAGTAGGAGGGTTGGCGTGAGGAAAATTGAATAGTTGAGACTCTTTTCCCTGTAATCATATCCCGGACCTCTATGGGCTTCCCTTTGTGTCCCAACAGCAAGAACCTCTTGAAGATTTCTACCATCTGAGAACCATCGTCTGGTTGCTTGGTTGGCATGTTAATTACTAGCCGACCAGTCTCAGGGTCCCAGATTTGCCAGCCTTTTCTATCCGGAGCGGGCGAGAAGATGCGCTGCCCAGCGGCAACCCATCGCACACTCTGGGTGATGGCACTACCCGAACTTTCCTCTTTTACCAGCGGCCCGGTATGAAATGTACTGATTATATGTAATGTAGTGGTATCGCGCACCTGCATCGTCCCAGCAGTATTGTTATAAGTGAGCAGACGCTGACCATCTGGCGAGATCCCACTCTCGACCGCGTATGGATTTGATGGTAAGATTCGCATACTCGGCGTCGAGGCAATGCTCTGCACCTTGTGGCCGGTAACCGGGTTCCAGATCTGCAGCACGAATGTCTCCCACGAGCGTGAGGTGGATGAAAGCTCCAGTACAAGGCTTTTTCCGTTAGCTAACCACCATAGCTCTGTCAGAGTATAGCGGCCACTAATGGGATCACTGATAAGCGCTGATTTTCTCGCCGGAAGATCCCAGATGTGTATGCGGTTATCCGAACCTACATACGCGAGCCGTGTGCTATCAGGCGAGAATTCTGGCCACGTTAACACATTATCTGTGGTAACAGAGTCGATCTGCCCGCTAATCATGTTCTCGATTTTTAGGGTTGTTTTATCTCCGTTCATAGCCTTAATGAAAGCATATCTGCCATCCAGAGAAACATTGACGCTCAGGACATGCTTTTCATCGTCATTCTGGGCGGCCAGATGGGTCTGCCTCAGCTTTCCCGTCTCCCTGTCCCAGACCATAAACCTGTATTGCTGCGGGCCAGCATCCGTTATCCCCTTATAGAGGATAAACGTCAGGTAGCGGTCGCCGGGCGTCCATTGCATATCGAAGACGGTCTCTCCTCGCTGGCCGGTGTAGGTAAACAGCGACTTCTGATCCGGCTGTGTCCCCTGGGAATGCGGCAGGCGGGTGACAACGAGCCAGGCGATCACCAGGCTGGCCACCAGCGCCACCGCCAGCGCGCTCTCTGTGACATGCAGCATGCGCGGGAAGGGACGGCGTCGTGGCACAGCAGGTGTGCCAAACGTGCCAACTGTACTGTTCATGGTCTTCTGTCGCGCGTTCTGAAGCAGGGTAGGCAGCAGATCTGGCTGAAGAGGCGCGATCTCCTCTGCCTGGCGGGACGCTTGCAGGCGCGTCAGAACGCGTGCCATTGCCTGTTCCTGGACCTCTTCAAGCGGAGGCTTGTCTCCTGGATTGCCATATTCTCGACCAAGCAGGTCGATCAGACCCTCGTTGTGGGGGTCGCGTTCTTCTGGGATAGCATCATGCAGGGGTTGCATTATTTATCTCCTCTCGGTTTCTGGATACATCGTGCGTAAGCGGCGGAGGGTGCGACTGAGCAGGGCGCGCAGAGATCCCTCAGATTTGTTGAGGATCTCGGCCATCTGCGCGAAACGCAGGCCGTTGCCAAAACGCAGGTGGATCACCTGCTGCTCAAGCGGTGAAAGCTGCGTCAGTACCTGGTGCAATTGCTTGTGGGCCTCGCGCTGCATGCTGTGCTGCTCTGGTGTCAGGTCACGATCCATGACCTCGCTGGCATACTCCAACGGCAGGAAGGTGACCTGGATCTTACGCCGGTAGAGGTCGATGACCTTGTGCCGCGCGACCTGTTGCAACCAGGCCACCTGCTGCTCTGCTGCGAGTCCCGCCAGGTCATGGGCTTTAAACGCGGCGATAAAGACATCCAGCAGCACATCTTCGGCATCCTGTTGAGATGAAACCTGCCGGTAAATATAGGCGAAGATGCGCGGACCATGTTGGTGGTAGAGTGCGACATCGACTCCGGCCTGCTCCTTCTCTATCTCCATGTGTTGCATACATTTCCTTTCTGAAAGAAAGCTCTCTTCTACAACACACATCGTGCGAAACGCAAAAACGCACAGAAACATGTTCAAAAATCACGCTCATATCATCCAGGCAATATGATATTCTTGGTAGAACGGCAGAAAGCGAATGCACATCTTCCTCTCTTCTGTGATACACCAATCTTCGTTCCCCTTACTTTTCCCTTTATTATGTCAGGCCCCATCCGCGTTAACGTATGCTATGAACGAGCAGAAATTGGGCGTTTTCGTAGGGCGGGGCTCGCCTCCTGCAAGCGAAGCGTAACTTGACGCCTATTGTTTTGTCAAACTTCATTTGCTGGCTTGGAACATGGCGCCCGCATTGTCGGCGGACATTGTTGGCGGGCATTGTCGGCGGACATTGTCGGCGGGCATTGTCGGCGGGCAAGGGGAGCCGAAGGGGAGCCGAAGGGGAGCCGAAGAGGCGCCACTACCCATAAAGCCGTCGATTGAAGCTTGACAGAGCACTATTGGGCGCGGTTTACAAGCCCGCGTAGGCCTACGCGTACAAGCTATGATTTGACCTCCCCTGCTCTTACGCGCTACAATGAAAAAAACGAGCGTGTGCTACGTTCATGGCCACAGTGTTGTGGTCGCTACCAGGAGAACAAATCATGGCAGAACATATCCCCGTCATCGTCGGAGCAGCCAGGACGCCGACCGGCAAGTTTCTTGGCTCCCTGGCCAGCTTCAGCGCGCCCCAACTGGGCGCCCTCGCCATCAAAGAGGCCGTGCGTCGCTCAGGCATTGAGCCGGACAGCATCGACGAAGTAATTATGGGCAACGTCGTCTCTGCCGGGGTCGGCCAGGCGCCCGCGCGCCAGGCCGCCATAGGCGCGGACCTCTCGGTCGATATTCCCGCGTTTACCGTCAATAAAGTCTGTGGCTCTGGCCTCAAGGCCATCATGCTAGCGGCGCAGTCGATCCGCGCCGGCGATGAGCAGGCCTTCGTGGCGGGCGGCATGGAGAGCATGAGCAACGCCCCCTACCTGCTCCCCAAAGCGCGCACTGGCTACCGCATGGGCGATGGTGAGATCATCGATTCCGTGGTACGCGATGGCCTGTGGTGCTCCTTCGAGTGCGTTCACATGGGCAATGAAGCCGAGTATACCGCTGAGAAATTTGGTATCACCCGTGATGAGCAGGACCGTTTTTCGCTGCGCAGCCATCAGAATGCCGCCGCCGCCACCAGCGCCGGGCGCTTCAAGGAAGAGATAGTTCCCGTCGAAGTGCCGCAGAAGAAGGGCGTGTTGGCGGTAGATAGTGACGAGCCGATCCGCGCCGATACCTCGGTTGAGGCCCTGACAAAGCTAAGGCCCGCCTTCATCGAGGGCGGCACGGTGACCGCTGGCAACGCTCCGGGCCTTAGCGATGGCGCATCAGCCACCGTCGTGGTGGACCAGGAGTTCGCCCAGGCACACGGCCTGGCGCCGCTGGCGCGCATCACCGGCTATGCCTCGGCCGCCATCGTCCCGCGCTACATCTTCGCCGCCCCCCCGCGCGCTGTCAGGCGCCTGCTGGAGCGCACTGGCATGAAGATCGGCGACTTCGACCTGATCGAGGTGAACGAAGCCTTCGCGGCTCAGGCGCTGGCCAACGGCAAAGAGCTTGACTGGGACTGGTCGCGGGTCAACGTCAACGGCGGCGCCATTGCCCTGGGACACCCCATCGGCTCCAGCGGTTCCCGCGTCCTGATCACCCTGATCTACGAGTTGCGCCGGCGCGGCGGCGGTCGCGGTCTGGCCACCCTCTGCCTCGGTGGCGGCGGCGCCGTCGCCATGTCCATCGAAGTCTAGCGACATTGCTGGCTGGCTATTCGTTCATCGGGAAGAATGGCCAGCCGACATTCAACCTCTACTGCTTCCTTATCAAGCTTTCTCGTGTCGCTTCGACCATACCCTTCTTCACCATCCTCTTCCTCGATAGCATACTCGTATGATGGCCATATCAGCCGGATCGTATCAACAAAAGCAAGCAAACACACTAAATAATATGTTAAGTAGCATAATTAAAAGAAATAACGTAAATATACAAAAATAAGGTTACTACTTTGAAAATGGCTCGTTAGAAATAATAGCAAGGGCAAATATAGCCAGGAAGATAGTAGGGGGAAGAGTATGCTAAATGTATCAAAATGTGTATCTATAGTAATCCCTTTGTATAATGAAGCGGAAAGCTTGTCGCGGCTGCATGAGAGTCTCAACCGGGTTCTGGAGAGCCAGGTTTTCTCTTATGAAATCATCTATGTTGATGATGGCAGTACCGATGGGACCTTTCCTATATTGCAGCACCTCGCGCAGAGCGACCCGCAGGTGTGCATTGTGCGGCTAGCGCGGAACTTTGGCCAGACGGCGGCGCTGGCGGCGGGTGTTGCCCATAGTGCCGGGGCCATCCTGATATTTATGGATGGCGACCTGCAAAATGATCCACTGGACATTCCCCGCTTAGTAGCCACTCTGGAGCAAGGCTATGATGTTGTCAGCGGCTGGCGCAAGAGCCGCAAAGACGCGCAACTGAGTCGCAAGCTCCCCTCGTGGCTTGCCAATCGCCTTATCTCTCAAGTGACCGGACTGCACCTGCACGACTATGGCTGTACATTGAAGGCCTACCGGCGCGAACTGTTCCAGCATATCCGCCTGTATGGCGAGATGCATCGCTTCATTCCCGCCTATGCCGCGCTTGCCGGGGCCACGGTCGCGGAGATCGAAGTCGCCCACCATGCCCGTCGCTTCGGCACATCAAAGTATGGTCTCTCGCGCACGATACGCGTGCTGCTGGACCTGCTCACACTGAAATTCCTGGGGAGTTTTGGCACGAAGCCAGGCTATGCCTTCGGCCTGCCCGGTCTCCTCAGCCTGGCGGCCGGCATCCTTTTAGGCGTCACGTTCCTGGGTACACGAGTATTTCTGCCCCACGTTCGTAGCCAGCGCAACGCTCTTTTGCCGCTCTCCGTCCACCTGGTAGCATTCGGCCTGCACTGCCTGATGCTGGGCCTGCTGGCCGAACTGCTCATGCGCACCTATCACGAATCGCAGAGCAAACCAATCTACGTAGTGCAGACCATTGTCCCCATACCCCCCATAGTCGATCCACAAGAGGAAACAACGAGACCGCTCAGCGCGGTGAGCTAAGGTAGTTCGTGTAGGGGCGCTGCTGGCCTGCGCCCGTGCGCTCCGGGCATCTTTCATTATTGTATGGTTAGGGATTATTGTGTGGTTAGGGGTTGTGATGAAAAGCTATCTGGCGGACCTGTTTGTCTTGTCGGCGCGTGAGCGCTCCCATGTCCCGGCATGGGTTGTACGTTGCTACCTCGCCCTATTTCGACCACCGATGGGGAAGACCATTCGCGTCGATATGGTGACTTCACTGCTGAAAGACTACGATTTTCATGGCAAGCGCGTGCTTGATGTCGGCTGTGGCATCGGGGACCTGGCTTTTATGTTGACCGCGCGTGGCGCCGAGGTGGTCGGGGTCGAACTGGATGCCACGAAAGTGGCCGCCGCGACAGGCGTGGCGCAGCGGCAGCGCTTTGCGCAACTGCGTTTCATTGCCGGCGATGTTACCAGGCTGGAGCAAATGGAACTGGGGCAGTTCGACGCGGTCTTCTGCCTGGCTCTTCTGGAGCACATTCAGGACGACGTGGCCCTGCTGGGGCAGATGCAGCGTTTGTTGCGTACCGGTGGCCTATTTGTAATGGAGGTACCCAATGCCCGCCGCCACACGATCCCACAGGTCGAAGCGGAGGATGGGCATATGCGTGCTGGCTATGTCTTCGAAGAAGTACCGGCTCTGCTGGCGGACACTGGTTTTCACGTTGTGAAGAGCCAGACCAGGGACCCGCTCGGCTTGATCTACTACTGGTGCGTATTATCCCGCCTTCTGCCTGGGTCGATGGCGCGCGGCAGACTCTTCGCGCTCCTTGCGCCCCTCTTCATCCCCTTGATCCAGTGGACTTCTGCCTGCATTCAACGACCGGGTAGCGAGCTGTGTTTTGTAGCGCTTAAGGATGAGCTATAACGCTTCGTACAATGATACATAGGGATGTAATCAATCGCGTCCCTGCAACTTGTAGTGAAAAATAAACGCTGTGTAAGGACGTAATCAATCACGTCCATGTGGAAGGGAAGATACATCTATGCGTTGTCTGGTTACAGGTGTAGCTGGTTTCGTTGGTTCACATATCGCGGAACGCTTGCTCGCGGATGGGCATGAAGTGTGTGGTGTTGACGCATTTACCGATTACTATGCGCGCCAGGTGAAAGAGCGCAATCTAGAAAAAGCCCGTTCCTCGAAGCGCTTTACCTTTATTGAGGGCGATCTGCTCTGTATTCCTCTTTTGCCCCTGCTTGAAGGGACCGATTGGATTTTCCACCAGGCGGCCCAGGCCGGGGTACGCAAAAGCTGGGGCGAGGATTTCTCGCGCTATGTCGACTGCAATATACTGACAACACAGCGCTTGCTGGAGGCCGTGGTCCGCGTTGCGCATGTGCAGCGTTTTGTCTATGCCTCGTCGTCATCTGTCTATGGCGATACCAGCGTGCTCCCCGTGGTCGAGTCTGTGACGCCTCACCCGGTTTCACCCTATGGCGTCACCAAGCTCGCCGCAGAGCATCTCTGCTCTCTGTACTACCATAATTTTGGTGTGCCCGCGGTCTCGCTGCGCTACTTCACGGTGTACGGCCCGCGCCAGCGACCGGATATGGCGTTTCACCGCTTTTGTCGGGCCATTATCGAGCGCCAGCCTATCCACGTGTATGGGGATGGCGAGCAGACGCGCGATTTCACCTATGTTGCTGATGTCGTCGAGGCCAATGTCCTGGCCGCCACCGCACCGGCAGCCGTTGGTGAGGTCATAAACATTGCCGGCGGATCGCGCGTGACTGTACAGCAGGTGATCCAGCTCCTGGGCGAGATCAGCGGCTATCATGTCCCTGTCACGTTCGACGAGAAGCAGCGCGGCGATGTGCGCGACACGTTTGCCGATACGACGCGCGCGCAACAGACTATTGGCTACCAACCTCGGGTATCTCTGGATGAAGGACTTGTACACGAGTTTGCTTACATCGTTGAGCAATTTGAGAGCGTGCTTGCTCAGGCGAAAATATTCTAGGTATTGTGGATAGGAGGGAGGTTGTTATGAGCGTTTCACCACAACCGCCGCCGCGTTACACCCGGCTGCGCGATTTCGGGGCACTTCAGGCCGATGTCTCAACCCTGGTGACACGAAAGACGGTTGCCCTAAGCGCGCATGCCCCCCAGGATATGCCTCCCGCCATTATCACGCCGCGTCCGTTGGGGGTCAGTACACCTGGCGACGCGGCTGGGCAGGCGCCGGCTGCCCTGACTATGTCTCGCCAGCCCTCGGCCTTTCAGATGCAGGCCGATGGGACTGTCACTATCACGCCTTTTCCGCTGCCGCCTGCCTATCAGCCGGGAGGCAGGCGTGCTCAACGAACACAGGCGGCGCGCCGGCCGGCGGGCGGCAGAAAGCGGGGGCGGTTCGCTCTTCGTGCTGCTCTCACTATCGCGCTGTTCACGCTCCTGTTCAGGTCAATCTCCTGGGGGCTGGTGGCGAACGCGCTCTTGCATGTTCACCATGCCATCCTGCTAATAGGCCTGGTGGTCGGGGCAGCTAGCCTGGTGGCCAGCGCGTACCAGTGGCGCAGCCTGCTGTATGCAGAACGTATGCGCTTTGATCTTGCCGATCTGATCAACCTGTATGTCGTCGGCATCGCCTTTAGCCATTTTCTGCCGACAGGCATAGGGGGCGACGTGGTGAAGGCTTTGTATACCGGTCGCGAGCCGGGCGAGAGCGAGAGGGCATTCAGCGCCGTCATCATGAGCCGCCTTACCGGCTTCGTGGGTATGCTGGCGATGGCCACAACTGCGCTTGTGCTCTGGCACACGTCCTTCTCTGCCCCGGTTGCGCTGGGGTTCGCGTTGCTTGGCCTGCTGCTGACGGCTATGATCGTCGCTGCGCTCTGCTCTGCCATCTGGCTGCCGAGGCTACTGCGGGGCCGCCGGACCGCACCACGCATCCTCGGCTCTGTTCTACGTACCGGCACCGCGCTCCTGGCCAGCGCCCGGCGGCCCCGCTCATTATGTATCGCGACGCTCTTCGGTATGTTTTTCTGGCTGCTCGCCTGCCTGAATTATTATGGCTACGCGACCGCCCTGGACATCCATGTGCCGCTGTATTTCTACTTTGTAGCTATCCCGTTGATCTCGCTGATCACCCTGTTGCCTATCTCTATCAATGGTTTTGGACTGCGTGAGACGGCCCTGGTGTATGTCCTTGCTACCGCCCACGTTCCCAGTACGACGGCGCTGCTCCTGGGCCTTCTTGTGGATGTCCAGGCGCTTATCTTCGGCCTCATCGGCGGATGCATCTATCTCACTATTAGTGGGAAGAAGGCCATTCGTGTGGGCCATGAATAAATATATTCAAATGTATATGAGTAATTGGAAAGGGAATAATGATGGTAAATGGTTCAAATATGTCTGAGCGGTTTCAGGCTGCGCCAGGACAGCGGTCACCTCTTCCCTACAAGGCGGAACGTTCTACGACAGAAGCAGAGAGACTGCCAGATCTGCCGACCTCGCCCCTGCCTGTCTCGGAGGCAGCCTTGCCGCGTGCTGAGCAGCAGAACACGGCGTCACTAGTTTCTGTCACCGCGGATGCCCCACAGGTGCGCAAAAGGGCCTATCCCCAGTTCGCATTTCCGTCTCGCGAAGGACGCTATCCCCGCCAATCGCCAGGACGAGGTAAAAATGGCCGGTGGGTTCTTGTGACGCTCCTTGCAAGTCTGGTCCTGTTAGGCGCGCTGGTCTTCACCATCATGCAGTTGTCAAAGGCCACGCAGGATGTCACAGTCTACCAGATCAAAGTCCAGGATGTGACTGGTTATGTCGGTGGTGGAGGTATCATCTTCCCGCGCCAGCAGTTGGACCTCTCGTACCCGGTTTCAGAGCGGGTTGTCTCTCTGTTTGTCCAGGCGGGAGAATCGGTTTCTACCAATCAAGCGCTTATGCAGCTTGACCCTGAGCAGTTGACTATCCAGGTGAAGCAGGCGGCTGACGAGGTTGATGCCGCGCAGGCCTATCTTAATACTGTCTCGGCGAGCGGAAATCGGGTCTCTGTGGCCCAGGCTCAGCAGCAGTATAGGCTGGCGAAAAGCCGTTATAATGCCCTGGTGGCCCAGACCTCCTCTCCCCTGCTGCATGCCGGAAACGTGATCTCGCCCATGAATGGCGTAATTACGGCCATCAATGTCAATGCTGGCGAGGTCTTCGCGGCCGATGCGCCCCTGTTGACGATTATGGACGAAGCCGCGGTAATTGTGCATGTAAAGATCCCCCTGGCGAATCTAGGACAGGTGTCCCCCGGTCAACCTGCCCTTGTCACACCATCAGCTCTGCCCGATCTCACTATGGCCGGGAAGGTCATCTCGATCATTCCCCAGGCCGACCCCCAGACGGATACCTTTGAGGTCTGGGTGCAGGTGGATAATTCCGCCAAAAAACTTTTGCCTGGTATGAGCGCTTTTGTGCGTATTCAGAGCGCGTCCCGTGCGGCCGTGGTTCCACGCATGGCCGTGCTTGATCCCGGTCATGGGTCGCTTGTGTTTATTGTCAATGAGCAGCATGCTTACCTGCGCCAGGTGCATGTGATGGGACGCTCCGTTGACTCTCTGTATATAGATGCAGGCCTTGGCAATGGCGACCGGGTTGTGTTAATCGGGCTGGATAGATTGCGCGACGGCCAACCGGTCCACGTCGTGGGTACTGAACGGCTCTCTGTCTGAGGTTGAGCGCAAAGAAGGGGGTAGTACCATGCTTACCGGTAAGCAACTCTGGTTTCTCAATACAGGCAAGCCCGGCCGATTACACACACACAGGCCTGGTCGATTACAGGTGATCGTTCCTCTGTGCGTGGGCGGTTTAATGCTTGTCTCCAGCTTTCTGCCCTGGCTTAGCGATCCCCTGACGGGCACGCACTCTGCCTGGAGCCTGCCTATTGACACTGGTTGGCAGCTTCGCGCCGCCGCGCTTAGCTATGGCTCGCTCTGTCTCTGTTGCGCCTGCTATGCCTTGCTGCTGGCTTACGCGGCCTGGCGACCGCTCAAGGGTCATACCTACCTTCCACGTAGCTATATTGTAGCCGGTTGTTTGTGTTGCATTCCTATAGTCTTGTTCCTGCTCCAGTATCTCTGTACCGACACGCGTGGCATCAATGACCTCGCGCAGCATAAGGTCCAGGTGCTCCTGCTTGAGCAACACTTTGGCTATAAGTTTCCGCGCGATCGTATCCTCGTTGCTCCATTTACGCTGGATGTGACGACGCTGGCTGGACGAGGTGCGTTGCTGATAGACCAGGTATCGATTGGCGCCGCTCTGCCATGCATAAGCGTCTGGCTCCTTGTTGCCTGTAAGCGCTTCTCCACTATCCCGCCGCGCGCCTCAGCCAGCTATAGGCGGCGCGCATGTGTGTGGACCATTGTGATCTGCGCGCCCCTGCTTGTGCTCGGACGCGGCCCCGCTGCGCTGGCCTGCGAGTATGAGGCCCGGATATCCCTGGCGGACGGGCGCTATACTCAGGCGCTGAACTGGCTCCATACGGCTCTCATCCTCAATCCGAGCCTGAGCCAGGGAGCTGCTTATCATATCGAGCAGGGCCAGGCGCTCTATTTCTTAGCACCCCAAACACAGAACGATGATAGTCGCGCGTACCTGGCCAATGTGTATGCTGCTCAGAAAGACTACGCGGACGCCTACCAGCAACTACTCGCGGTATGGCAAGGCCAGCGGGAGACACCCTGGGTCATTGATGAAATGAGTACGACACTTGCGCACCTGGCGGAGTTCACGGATCGGCCAGGTGCTTCTGTGGTAGCGGGACCCGCCAATGATGATACTGGTCTGACATGGTTGCAGCTCTTGCGCGAGATAGATCCTGCCAATGTGTACGGCCAGTATATGTTCGGGCGTACCCAATGCGACCTGCACAATTATGTCCTATGCGTCGCACAGATGAACATTGTCTTGAAGCTAGGAGCCAATACCGATATATGGTCATCGGCATATACCTATATAGCCGTAAGTGAGGCGGGCCAGGGCAGGTACACCCTGGCGCGGGATCTGCTGTTCAGGGCTATGCAGCTTGATCCAGATTATCGAAACACGACTGCTCGTGAAGAATTATCGGGTCTGCATTAGCGCTGTATGCGGGAGTTGGAAGGGGGAGTTGGGCCATGAAATCTTTGAGTGTATTCACTGCGATAACACAATCTAAGGAGGCGATATCCATGCAGGACAGCATGCGGCCCCCCGCACGAGCGCGGCGTCCGCTCTGGCGCAGTATGCTGGCTATCCATGGTATGCTCTGGGTATGTATAGCCCTCGCTTGCCTGGGCGCCTCCTGGTTTGCTTACCAACTGCTGCTTGTTCCACAAGCGATCAGCTTCGCCCCGGCATGGGGGACATCTCGCTGGGTACAGGCGGCTGATGGGCAGGCCCCGGTCGCCTATTTTCGCTATGCCACTACCTTGAGCACCTTGCCCGATAGCGCGGCGGTGACCGTCGCGGCTAACCAGGTCTTCCGCCTCTACGTGAATGGCATCTCTATCGGCTCGAATGCCCTTGATTTCTCACAGGGAATCGCCTCGCGCGCGTATGTATACGATGTCTCCGCGACACTTCACGCTGGCAAGAATGTCATCGCCCTGCGTGTTGCTAATATTGATGAACATAGTCCCGGCGTGCGAGCTAGCCTGGGTATTGTCCAGGGCCATTTGCTCTATCGTTATGGTTCAGGTAATGGCTGGGTCGCCACCGTCAGCACCGCTCTTGCGCATCCCCGCTATACTCCCTCGTTAAGCTCCTGGGCCAACCTTGATTTTGATGCCAGCGCCTGGCTGCCCGTACAGACTGTTGGCAGTGCGCCTGCCGCACCTATGTTGACGGTCGATCCTTTGATGTATGAGCAGCCGCTACCCCTGCACTGGTTGAGCGCGGGCTACACTCCTGACGCCTACTTTGTTCACCAGGTTTCACTGCCCCTGGGAAGCTCTGAAACGTGGCTGCGTCTCGCCGCTACCGGTGCCGCTGATGTCTATATCAATGGTCACCTGTTGATCGTCTGGACCGGCCAGCCGCTTATCCCTGAACAAAATCTGGCGAGCTACCTCAGCGATGATGGCACTCCTGTGCAGTATAAGACGGGACTTGAGCTTGGCGTATACGATATCTCGCCCTACCTCCATCCAGGCATGAATACTATCGCGGTGCATGCCGTCGTCCCTGGCGTCAGCGCCGCGCGCGCTGGCTTAGATACCTTGAGCGCCGCCATAACCCTCGATCTCCTCTCCGGCGATACCTGGGGACATCATGCCTGGTTGATCCCTGATAGTGGTTGGCAGGCCTCAGGACATGGTGTTGCAGGCTGGACAACGGATAGGAGCGCTATCTCCTCGTGGCCGGCGGCCATTATGGTAGCTCGCCCCGGCCCTGTGCATGCATTCTCCTTGCCGGAGAGTGTGACGCCGCGCGGTGTGCCAGGTATGCCGCCTGATCTTGTGATGCAGACTGTTCTGGGGAGTGTTGCGCTTGTGCTCGGCTCATGGCTGCTGATGTCGTTGTACCTCGCGCGCCGCTATGCGCGTCCCCTGTGGGCCATGCTTGAAGCTATGAGCCTGGCCTATCTTCCCGCCGTAGCTTTTGAAGGCCTGCTGGTGGCGCTGGCGCGCGAGCCGCAGTTAGTACGGCCCTTTCCCTATACCTGGCCCTGGGCCACAGCGCTGCTTGGGCTGGCCTGCGCTGGCTTGCTCTTGCGCGCGCTGAATGTCCGCGCCGGACAAAAACAGCGTTGTATCTCTGGTGCTGTGGGC
>JALYVR010000531.1 GCA_030853145.1 Chloroflexota bacterium
ACAAATGCAGCGAACGCGGCCCCCGTCGCACCTCAGCCTCCACGTCCGCCAGTCCAGCAGACGCGCTAGCAAGCAATAGAGAGATACGGGCGGGTGAGCAGCTTGCTCGTATTGGGAGGAGTAGAGATGAGTTCAGCGCCGTCAAATAATCCGCTCGTGCAGCAGTTGCAACTGCTGCTCACGGGCTACGGCTACAACTTTTATGACAAGACAAATCAGGCGCGGGCCGATGACCAGCTGGTGCGCGAGCGTGCCTCCTACAATCTCGCGCAGGCCGTAACGCTGCTGGCGCAGTTGCGCGGCGACTACTCCACGCTTTTTATTCCGCCGCTCACCCGTGCCAACCCTGATCCACCGGCGGAGACGTTGGCGCAGTTACGCGCAATCGAGGCGGCGCAACAGGCTATTGCAGCCGTCGAGTCGCATATACGCGCCATGCCGGTCCCGACGCAGGATCGTACCTGGTGGCGAATTCGCCAGGAGCAGAATCTCCTGCTACAGTTGCTCAACTTCGATCTGGCCCTGGTGCGTGGCAGCGAGCAACTCTATCAGTATGTCGCGCAATTGACGCCGGAGAGGTGGAATAGCGAGGGGGGCGGCGCGCTGCGCCAGATGACCCAACAACTGACTCACCTGGCGCAGGAGCGGGAACGTTTTCTCCTGTTGCCGCTCTAGGAGAGAAACTGAGAGAGGGTAGAGAGAAGGGTTTGTACGTACTTGCCGTTCGTACAAACCCTTCTCTCTACCCTCTTGCGAGCGCCGAAGGCGTGATTAGTTAGTCGCTGATGCCTGGAAGACAATCACTTCGCTGAAATTCTGTCCATCGACCTGGACGCCGTAGCAGCCAGGAGCCTGCATGCGCGTGAAGGTGACGAACGAGGACCACGAAGAGTTCTGACCCTGCTGACCATTCAGGCGGAGGTCATTCAGGATGGGCTCCGTCCCCTGTGAATTGCTGTTTACCTGGTCCAGGCCACCATTGAAGCGCAAAGGATTGTTGCCGCCCAACTGCTGCCCACGGATGAGCACCGTTCCCTGGTAATTTGAATTAATCGCCCAGATGGAGCGCGAGCCGCCCAATGTGCTGGTAGTATCGCCGATAAATGGTGCGACGGTGTATTGAATTGTGGGCGTGGGATTCGAGACAACGAGGTAGACCGGTCCATTGCCAAGAGCATACTGGCGACCAGGCACCACGCCGGAACGAATCTGCGATACCGGGCACGCTGCTCCAGCTGCCACGGAGGGAAGGTGTAGCGGCTTGTTCGCCAGATCGCTGGTGGAAGCGGGAACCGATGTCGCGGCGCTGGTCGCGACACTAGCAGTATTTGTCGTTGTCGATGTTGCTTTGGATGCCTGGGAAGATGAAGATGTGCTGGCTGTTCCGGCAGAGTCAACAGAGGTGCCAGAAGTACTAGAAGAGCCATTACTGGCGCAACCGGCCAGCAGCATCAAGAGGAGGATACCCCCCAGTATTCTCCATGTCCAGGAAGAAGGTTTTGTTTTCTCCAGGTGCTCAAACTTTGTCATGAGCGATCTCCTTTATTGTTTCTTATGATGACCATCAATAGTGGCCGTAGCTGTAGGTGTCGCGGGATAAGATGGAGGTGCATCCGCCAGGTCGCTACCCCAGGCGCTAGCGGCGTCCCCCAGAGAGAAAGCGAGTGTGGCCCCGTTTTTGAGCGTTTGCCACGGCAGCCAGAGCTTCGTCGTCGGGTGACCATTGAGCAGCAGGCTCTGAACGTACGGTGTTGTATCCGACGCGGCGGGAGCATTGATCTGCAAGACATGCTGATGCGCCAGGTGTATCTTGATCGAAGTGAAGAGCGGACTGCCGATGACAAAGCCGCCGACGCCGGGAATCTCAGGATACAGGCCAAGAGCAGAAAAGACATACCATGCCGACATAGTACCACCATCGTCATTGCCTGGCAAACCACCGGGCGTATTGGTGTACAACTGGTTCTGAATGCGGCGAATAACCTTTTGCGTATGGGAGGGTGCGCCCGCGAAATCGTACTCCCAGGGCGCTTCAATTCCCGGCTCATTGCCCATATAGGCATACGAACTGGTAAGCCCGGCATTGAGATGCGTAAAGAACTTATCCAGGCGAGCGACAACCGCGGCATTGCCGCCCATTTTGTCAAAGAGGCTCTGCAAGTCGAAGGGTTCCATCCAGGTTGATTGCGCTGAGTCGGTCTCCCGGAAGCCATGGCTGGCGGTAGGGTTGAAACCCGTGGCCCAGGTGCCATCGCTATTGCGCGGCTGCATATAGCCGCTCGTCGCGTTAAACACGTTCTGCCAGTTAGCCGAGCGTTGAAGGTATGTAGCGTAGTCGGCGCTGTCTCCTAGCGCCTGAGCGAACTGAGCAATAGCAAAATCGTCGTTCGTATATTCCTGTGTGATAGATACCGCCGTGTCAATGTCAGTAATGGGTACATAGCCCTGATTGACGTAATCGCTGAGTCCCTCGCGTATGTGCGGCTGACCATTGATCATAGCTGCCAGGGCGCTGGTGGTATCAAACTGGGTATCGCCAAACGCGTAAGCGGTAGCAATCTCCACGTCGGCGCTATCGCCATTCATACCAAGCGAATCGACGTTTGCCTGTTCCCAGCGTGGCAGGTGCCCGTCACCTTGCTGGGCATCGTTGACCAGGGATTGCGCCAGGTCGCTCGTCTCCGTCGGCGCGATAATAGCACGCAGGCGCGTGAGAGAACGGTACTGGTCCCAGCCAGCAATATTTTCGTATTGTGCATGCTGTCCGGGCGAGAGACTATGCACATTGCCGTCGAACCCAAGGTATTGTCCATTGACATCATTAAAAATGTTGGGGTGCAAGAATGTGTGGTAAAGAGCCGTGTAGAAGTCAGCCAACTTATCACTGCTTCCTCCCTGTACCTCAATGCTGTGCAGGCGCTGGTTCCACGCGTTGCTGGCAGCGTTACGGATGGTCGTGAAATCGGCGGAACCGATCTCGCTATCCATGTTGTTCTGCGCGTTCGCAATGCTCACATACGAGATAGCAACGCTGACGTGGACCACCTGGTTGCTTGTTGTATCGAAGGTCAGGGTAGCTGCCGAAGTGCCATCCCCGCGTGCCTGCGTGAAAGGTTGATCAAATTTTGCCGCGAAATAAAGGGTATACAGCTGATCGCCGCACCCAACTTTGCCGCTCGTTTGCCCGGTGATTTCCCGCTGCGCGCTATCAATACTGATGATTGCGTTCGTGTTTGGGCGAGCGCTGCCAGCGGCATTGATGAACATCGATGAAGCGGTGGACGCGGGATAGATAAACTGGCCCATGCCCCCGTGTGCAGTGGCTGCCAGTTCAACAAGAATGTTCGATCCATCCAGGTGCACGGAGTAGTAGCCTGGATGGGCACTTTCCTGCACATGGGAGAATGTAGACGGTCCCGCCGAGGTGCCTACAAAAGGCATAAAGGGAAAGTCGCCATATGCCGGGCAGCCGCGACCGCTGAAATGCGTAAGGCTAAAGCCCTTAATGGTAGTGTCAGGATAGTAATAGCCGCCCGCGATACCCGTTGAGGTATCGGGTCCCCACTGAACCATCCCCATAGGGTAGGTAGCATCGGGAAAAACATCACCGCTATCGAAAGAGAAGCCCACGTGAGAGCTGGGGGCAGGAGCCGTCCCGATAAAAGGATTGACATAGCGTGTCAGGTCGCTGCTATTTCCCGCGCTGGACTGGTGCTTCAAGTTCACCACTGTCACTATAGTGGAAACGAGAGCGAGTATTAGTGCAGATGCAAACAGCACACTCTTAACTGGAATGCCATAGTGTCTCACGCTGTATTTCCTTGTCTAAGCCTACTTGATAGATATGCTATAGAAAAATAGATATGCTATAGAAAAGCTTAAAAACTTTTTTTAGTAGTAAAACTGATACATTGATAGACCGATGGCAAACGTATCATACTTTTTATCGGGTGTCAACTCTGCTTCTACCTCTTGAAACGTTGCCTCCGCTACCTTATAAGGGGCGCTACATGGCATCCATTTTGGGGGGTAAAAGCTTTTTTAGAAAAAAATATCGCACCCCCATTTACGAAGAAAGTACCATACTGTCTTGAATAAATAGATAAGGCATGATACTCTGTCTCGCAATAGGGGGAAAATTTGATTACCATTACCATTGTCTGATTCTGATCTATTGTCGCTACATTATTATGAAAGTAGGACAGTAAGGAGTCAGTAATACCCGCTTGCTCTTGCTTATAGACAATACGTCTACCGG
>JALYVR010000532.1 GCA_030853145.1 Chloroflexota bacterium
GCCCTCCTCATTTTCCATGCATACGCCGGATCTCGTTGATCTCGTCGATATGTTCCAGCGCATGGGTCAGACTGTTGGTTACAACCGTACCAAAGCTTTCCTCGTGCTCTTCGCCATCCTGGACCTTAACTGAGCGCTCCCAGGCGTCGGGGATATAGCTGGCGAGCTGCCCGACATGCTCATGTGTTGCGTGGTACAGCACCACCGAAGAGGCGATGGGGCGCTCGGTGTAGTAGGGTTCGGATACCAGGTCATTGCCAGCGGGCCAGTTCGGGGTGTAGGGGTTGCCAGGCTCGCGCAGAGCCTTTTGCATGTGTGGCAGAAAGAGGATATCGGAGTCCGCCAGGTGGTGGACAATCTGGCGGATGGTCCAGGAGCCTGGCTCGCGGCGCAGGTCGATATCTGTTGCCGAGAGGCCGGTGAGCGCGGCCTCCAGCTCGTCCACGGTCTGCATGTATAGCGCCATACCTTCTGCTGGTGTGCGCTCGCGGAAACTGATGAAACCGAGTTGGTAGCCATCGGGGTCGCGCAGGCTCAGGATGCGATCACCCCAGCGCTTCTCGATCAACTGTGCGTCCTCGCTGCCCCGCTGGCGCAGTTGGGCGTAGAGCGTATCGAGATCGCCTCCCCGGAAGCTGAGCGTATCGTCAGGCTTGAAAACATAGTGTTTCTCCGCCAGGTGGTGCGCGATATCTGCCACGCGCGGTCCGGCCAGCAAGAAGGTATCGCCATCGCAATCAAGGATGCAGGCCACATCCTCTGCGGCCGACTGCTCATCCAGCGTGAAGCCCAGGCGGGTCACATAAAAGTTAACGCTTGTCTCCAGGTTCTGTACCGGCATACCTGCCGTTGGTAGCTTGCGCATTATTCGTCTTGCAAACCTTTCTTCAGTTCTTTCACAAAGCCGATAAGCCCCGCGCCCCAGGACATCTCGCGCTCGCGCCTGCGGGCCTCTTGTTGAGCAGCGAGCTGGCGCCGGCGAGCCTCTTGCACAGCAATACGACGCCTCTCTTCCATGTACTGCGCGTCGTAGCTAGCGCGTTTCGTAGGGTTATTCAGCGTTCTGTAGGCTTCATTTAACATTTTGATACGCTCGACATCGCGCGTGTTGTGGGTAGCTGGATTGAGGTCGGGATGGTACTGACGCGCGAGACGACGATAGGAACGCTTGATTTCAGCAAGCGTCGCGTTAGACGGAACTTCGAGTATCGCATAATAATCCGTGAGCATCGATCAGGCCCCCGTGCTTCCGAATCCTCCCCGACCCGGACCCATATCCTGCACTTCATGCCAGGAAACATGCGTGACAGGCACGAATATACCCTGGGCAACGCGCTCGCCGCGGTTGACTATCACCGCTTCATCGCGAAAGTTGTAGACCAACACGATCAGTTCGTCACCTTCGCCGCAGTAATCCTGGTCAACCACCCCCAGACCATTGGGAATGAGCAGCCCTTTGCGACGCGGCGTGCTGCTGCGCAGGGAGAGCAACAGCATATAGCCGGGTGGCGTGCGCACGATCACATTGCCGGGAATATGCCCCAGCTTGCGCGGCGCGATCTCCGTATCCTCGCGGCACACGAGATCGAAGCCCACAGATCCCGCTGTCGCATAGGTTGGTAGCGGCAGATCTGTATCAATGCGTTTAATTGTGACTTGTAGGTGTTGCATGGATGTGTCCATTCTGTTATTCTAGAAGAGAGGCAATGTAACGTCAAGAGCCAGGCGAAAAACCAGGTTCTTCGCGTGGTGCTCTACTCGTGAGCAAGGATCACCGCCTCTCTATACAAGAGCCTTGAGAGAAGAGGTATGTTGTTGAGCCTGCGGATAAAATTAGTCCTTGTAGGAGTACTATTATTCCTGGCGCTAGGCACCACGGCCATCGCGGCCGGGTCAACCTATCAGGCAGTCCAGCGCCTCCAACAACAAAACGCTCTTGCGAAAGTCGGCGATGTGCGGACCATCCGGCCCTGGATGACCATTCCCTACATCGCGCATATGTACCATGTGCCCGAAGCGTACCTGTATAAGTGGCTGCGCCTGACTGCGAACCCTGCGCTACATCATACCACGCTGCATGCGCTATCCATCGCTTATAAACGTCCGGTGAACGACCTGATTCGTGATATCCAGGACGCGATTAAGACCTATCGTAAGCAGCATCCAAATCATCCTGAGCATCGGCCGCCCCCTGGAGGACACTACATGGATACGTCTCACGCTCCAGGGACGCCAGGGAGGAGCTGTTCGTGAGTGCGCTCCTGCCATACCTGCTGACCTGGTTGCAGCAATACGGCTACCCGGTGCTCTGGCTCTCGGTGTTTGTGGCAGCGGTGGGGGTCCCGCTTCCAACAAGCCTGGTCTTGCTCGGGGCGGGAGCATTTGCCGCGCTGGGCGACTTCAATGTGATTATTCTCGCATTGATCGCTATAAGCGCCTCGGTCTGTGGTGATAGCCTGGGCTATCTCATCGGCCAGCGCTGGGGCAGCAAGGTGCTGACCTGGCTCGAACAGCATGGACAGCGTTTTATTTCGTCACAGACCATCGCCCGTTCACGTACGCGCTTTCAGCGCCAGGGGGGGTGGGCCATCTTTCTCAGCCGCTTTCTCTTCTCGGCGCTGGGAGGTGTGGTGAACCTGTTTGCCGGCATGGAACTCTATCCTTACCGTCGTTTCCTGCCCTATGATATCGCCGGTGAGTCCCTGGGAGCCATCCTCCCTCTGGGACTCGGCTTCGTTTTCGGGGCCGCCTGGGAGGCTGTAGGCGATATTCTGGGCGCGATCTCAGTGCTCTTTCTCGCACTCTTACTGGCCATCTGGCTGGCTACGCGCCTGCTGGCGATGACGCAGCGCCTGAAGGCCACCTCGCACACGCAGGTGGAACAGAAAAGCCTGGCTACCGGCCTACCCGGCACACAAGCACAGGCCACTCCTGACAACTCTGGTTCGCTGCTACTTTAATGAGGGTTCAAACGTATGTTTTATAGGGACTGGTACGAAAGGGGGCATTTAGGTTATAATTGTAGGAGTGAAGGAATATTCTGAGACTCTGCCGTGTTTTTACTTAGAGACACAGTGCGCATGCGTCTTGAATTTTCTCCTACTCCACACTTGGACATAGTGTTCCAGTCAAAGGAATCGCTTTCCCTGAGTGTAGGGTGAACGACTAAAAACCACTATCTTGCTGCTAGAGATACTACTTTTCATGGAGGGCGCAAAATGCTAGACCTTGAGCGTGCCATGACAGGAACAACGCTTACCCTAGATGATAAAAATATGAACGCAGATCTCGAAAAGCAACTTGACCAGTTGCTGACGAAAGATCTTGAATATATAGAAGACGACGTGGAAGAGCCCACGAAAGATGAAACTGAACTGGACGAGGACCTCTCCAGTTTAGAGCCTGCGACACTTGAACTCGAAGAAATTCCTGAGGGGCGCGAGGACCTGGCCCCTTTACCAGGAGCACCTGAAATGGAAGAGACGGCCACCATTCTTGTGCTTCCAACGATCCCGGTTGAGCGAGAGCCGGCTCCACGCCGTCCCGCGCTGCGCCGCCGTCGTTCGGAAGACCAGGATGAAAATAGCGAGAACACTGCTGATGTCGGCGAATCGGACGCCGTGATGACCTATCTGCGTGAGATCGGGCGCGTGCCCATGATTACCCATGAGCGCGAAATCGAGCTGGCGAAGCGCATTGAACTGGGCGATCGCGAGGCCAAGAAACAGTTCATCCTGGCCAACCTACGCCTGGTGGTGAGCATCGCGAAACGCTACGTCGGCCGCGGTCTCACCCTCCTCGACCTGATCCAGGAGGGCAATATCGGCCTGATTCGCGCGGTGCAGCGCTACGATTGGCGGCGCGGGCATCGCTTCTCCACCCATGCCACCTGGTGGATTCGCCAGGCCATCAGCCGCGCGGTCGCCGATAAGGGCCGCACGATTCGTCTCCCGGTCTATGTCAATACGGCCCTGAACCGCATCCGCCGCGAACGCCAGCGCCTCCTGCAAGAGCTAGGGCGCGAGCCAACCGAGCAGGAACTGGCGGAGGCTACCGGCCTGGACCCGAACCGCATGGTCGAGTTGCAGGCGGCCCCCGGCGCCCCTGTCTCCCTGGAATTGCCGGTCGGCGAGGACGAGGAACAGGAGCTAGGTGATGTTCTGGCGGACACGGAATCCGCTTCCCCCGAAGATATCGCCACGACCCAGACACTCAAAGATGAAGTCCAGCGCGTCCTCGAAGCGGTCCTGACC
>JALYVR010000533.1 GCA_030853145.1 Chloroflexota bacterium
GCACGGAGGTCGGGTGACCAAGCCCAAGGCCAGCACCAATGATCCCGCCGCTGGAGAGTGCGATCAAGCCCTGGACGATCTGTAGGCCGGTATTTTCTGCGAAGTAAACCTGGTCCGCGGTCCACTGCTGCCAGTTCACAACATCGAACGGCACAACGGCGAAGCGCGCGCGCACATAGCCAAAGAGCGTGTACCCCACGAAAGCTAGCGCGGCAAAGACCAGCAGGCCGGCGATCACGTAGGAGAATTTGCCGCTGCCCAGATAGATCATGCACAGGAAGAGACCATAGATCAGTAGGGCCAGACCTAGTTCGCGCACAACCAGGAAGAGCAGTAGCGAGATGCCCAGCATGGTGAAGATGGGGCCGAGCTGACGCAGTGGGGGCAGGCGGAACGAGCCGAAGCGCGGTCCCCGGCCAGCCAGGATATCGCGGTTCTCGCTGAGATAGGCTGCGAAAAAGATCACGATGCAGATTTTCAGGAGTTCGGAGGGCTGCAACTGGAAAAAGCCCAGCTTCAACTGGTCGTGTGTCGGACTATTGAGATCCTTGACGCGCAAGGTATTGCCCAGCGTAATGCCCACCAGGAGGACGCCCAGGACGGCCCAGGTGTACTTGTAGCGTTCGAGCCAGTTCATCTTGCGCAGCCCGAAGAGCGTGGCGATACACACAATGATACCGACCATTACCCAGATCAGTTGTTTGGTGCCCAGCGTTGGATCGGGGTAGGGGAGTAGATTGGGTCCGATGCGCAGAGCCATGATCACGCCAAGCCCGCTCATCAGCCCGACAAGGGGCAGCAGTACCTGGTCGGCTTTAGGGAAAAAGAAACTGAAGACCAAATTTACAATCAGGAAGAGAGCGATCAGGCCCAGGACAGGAATAAGGCCCTGTATCGTGGGCAGGTTATGGCCGGTGAGGGACGAGGTCTTATCCGTGGTGGCAAGCAGCACTTGTGTCATGCCGATCAGCAGGATGAGGCTGGGGATGATAAAGAGGCTTAGTTCTTTCCAACGATAGCGCCGGAACCTGCCAGGAGCTTGACTTGCCATATGTACACCTCTATCTAATCTTTGTCGAAACAGCGTTTCACTGGGTCAACTTAAAGCGAATAAAGCCGACCTGCACAATATCGCCGACTTTCGCGGGAATAGCCTCGCGCGCAGGCACATTGTTCAGGTACGTGCCATTGGTGCTCCCCGCGTCCTGCACGTACCAGGAGCCATTGCGGAACCAGAGCCGCGTGTGTTCGGCCGAGATGAAGCTATCGGTAAGCTGGATCGTATTGGTAGGGCCGCGCCCGATCGTAGTGTCGGGCGCCAGATCGAAACGTGTGCCGGGCAGGAGGCTACTGGGGCCGCTATCCACCACAATGAGGTGGCCAATGACCGGTGGGAGCCGGCTGCCGACATCCGCGCTGGCGGCAGTCGCTTTGCGCAGATCGCGTGTAATCGCGATCACTACCTGCATCAGGAAGAGGTAGAGAAGTACGATTAATAATAGCTTTAAGATCAGTAAAAAGACATCAAGTGACATAATTTGGTGTCCCTACCTTCGCTCGAAGTAGAAATCGTAGCTGCCAATAGTAAAGCGGTCGCCGGCGCGCAGACCATGTTGGCGGATGCCGGGCGTGCCATTGACGGTAATGCCGTTGGTACTTCCCAGATCAAAGATCGCGAATTGCCCGTTTGGCTGGTATTTAATTTGAGCATGATAGCGCGAGACCCGTTTGTCCTCAACTATAATATCATTGCTAAGCTGGCGGCCGATATTGATGACCGGTTTTTCGATGCGATACATTTGCTGGCCAGAGGGTGGCACGCGAATAGTCAGCCAGGCTTGCGGCATAGGTGGTGTGATCTGTGTCTGCGCAGCCAGGGGCAGGCTGGGATTGCTGTGCTGACCGCCCATGGAGCCGCCCATAGACGCTGTGCCTGGTTGCGCGGGATTCAGCGCGGGAATGCCGGGCAGTTGTTGGCCCGCTGGCAACTGAGCGCGTAGCTGCGCCAACTGCTCGGCGCTCAGGGCCTGCGTCGCCATGAAGCCGCCATCGCCGCTGCTGTCCTGGCCCATGTGCTGGCGATCAACCAGACCCGCTTCAATGCGCGCAACGCCAGGGCGCAGGCTGCTATCTGAATGCATGCGCAGCACGGGCACGGTTTTGAGGGTATAGTGCCGCTGGCGCGCTACATTTACCAGGTTATCCTGCCACTCTTTCACCAGAATAGTCTGGCTTGGCGCCAGGCGTTGATGGTCTTTGATGCTCAGGTAGATGTCATAGACATTGGGAGCCAGCGGGCGACCCACTCCTTGAAGCAGGTTATCCTCCATCGACCGTTCCAGCTTGCGGGCCAGTTCTACCGGCTCCAGCTTTGATGGAAAGATGAACGCGAATGGCCCCTCCACAACACGTTGCACAAAAGATTCGAATTTTGAGAGTGGATTCTGGCGCGTTTTCACCTGCTCACGCTCCCTACTGCAAAATTTGACGTGCCTGCTGCACGTCATGCATAATCTGTGCCTTCAGCGGCTCAATGCCTGCAAAGCGTTGCTCGCCACGCAAGCGCTCAATGAAGTCTAGTGTAATACGTTTCTCATAGAGATCAAGGTCGACATCCAGCAAATGCGCCTCTACCAGGCGTGTTTGTCCCTGGAAGGTTGGTCGCACACCAATATTCACTGCACTATTATAGACGCGAGAACTAGAGGCAGAGTCACTCTCCGCTGTATCCGGCTCGATACACACGCGGGCCGCGTAGACGCCGTTGGCCGGCAGGAGCTTATGCGCGTCGGGTGCCAGGTTAGCCGTGGGGAAGCCGATCTGGCGCCCACGGTGATCGCCATGCACGACGATGCCGGAGGCCGTCACCGGGTGACCAAGCAGATTGCTGGCCTCGATGATCTCTCCCTCGCCGACCAGCGCACGAATGCGCGTGCTGCTGATGCGACTGCGCTTGATCTCCTCCAACGGGATGGCGTAGACATCGATGGCATGCTCCTGCCCGTAGCGCTGCAGGAATGCCACGTCGCCCATCCTGTTGTGGCCCAGGCTAAAGTTCGCGCCTACCACCAGGCCTTTCAGCGTAAAATGCGTATATAAGTGGTCCATGAACTCTTCGGCGCTCATAGCCGCCACCTGTGGGGTAAAGCGGATCACAATGGTATCGGCAATCCCGGAGTAGCGCTTTGCCAGAGCCAGTTTTTCTTCGAGCGTGGTCAGGTAGCGCAGATCAATGTCTGGCTTTACCACCATCAGGGTATGGGGCTCGAAGGTCACCAGTACCGGCTTACAATGCAGCTCCTGCGCCATAGCGGAGAGTCTGTGCAGCAGGCGCTGGTGTCCTTTATGGATGCCATCGAAGTTCCCGATGGTGATCGCGATTGGCTCGTCGGGCGCTAGCGTTGTTATATATTCCATATCTGTTTTGCCCAGGTAACCCGTCATATGGGTAGCCTTTACTGTGTTACCCAATTAAGGGGTGTTTTATGGGTATAGTACCACTTTTTTAAACGATCATAAATGACCCTTATCAAGGATATACCTATATGCCAAAAAACGCAATGTGTCCTATACCTTGCAGCGCGCTCCGTGTCTCGTGGCCATCACGCGGAATTTTCTGCAAATACTTTACGTGGCCTCCACCCTTGTTGCCCGGCATCCCACTCGGCGATGGCCAGAAAGCGGCCTGTGGGATCATATATACGTACCAGGGGCGCCATTTCCGGCTGAGCGGCTTGCGCTTCGCCGCTGAAGAGATTGCCGTGAAGCGCGCGCTCGGCATTTGTGGCGTCAAGCTGGAGCGCAGGATAGGCCTGGAGCGCGCTATCTGGCGCGTGCAGGTACTGCGCGACGGTCTCTGTGACAACGGCCCCGGCGAGTTGCTCAAGGGAGATGCTGTCCGCTAAGAAAAACGGGCCGCTGCGCGTGCGAACCAGGTTTGCCAGGTGTGCGCCGCAGCCCAGGACCTCGCCGAGATCATAGGCCAGCGAGCGAATATAAGTGCCTTTGCTGCACTCGATCGTCAGCGTGAGGCGCGGCGGGTTCCAGGCGATAATTTCGAGGCGATAGATCACGACAGGGCGAGGTTCTAGAGAGAGTTCCGCGCCAGCGCGCGCCAATTTATAGGCTGGCTGGCCCTGGAGCTTGATCGCGGAGTAGCTGGGGGGCACCTGCAACTGGGGACCGCTAAAGTGCGGCAGCGCCTCCTCGATCATGGACAATGTCAGATCCTGGGTACTGGCGGTGCGCACAAC
>JALYVR010000534.1 GCA_030853145.1 Chloroflexota bacterium
CTCGATGGCTGTGCGGCGGCCTGATCAAAGCATTTACCTCTATGAGGAGGCGCTCAATCCGCGCCTGTATCAGAATAAGCTTTTCCGCCTCCCATTCCTGCGTGGCATGCTGCTTTTGTGGGAAATGCTGGTGCTTGGAACGCGGATGATGACGCTCGCGGCGAACGTGGCTTCAGGGGCGCTCACCCCGGAAACCATCAGTGCGCCTGACCTGGTAGACCCCTTACGGCCTCTTGATCAGCAGGGTGGTCCCGCGCAAGGGGAGGAAGAGGCTCCGATGCAGATTGGGGGCCTGGCACTGGTGATCACGGTATTGATCTCGCTGAGTTTCGCGGTTGCGATCTTCTTCCTGGGACCGCTGCTGATCACGGGGTTGCTGCATACACAGATCGGCGAAGGCTGGCTCAGCCTGACGCTCGAAGGCCTGATTCGCCTGGTGCTGCTTGTTGGCTACCTCTACCTGATCGGGCGTATCCCCGACATCCAGCGCGTCTTTGGCTATCACGGCGCTGAGCACAAGGCCATCAATGCTATGGAGCAGGGTGCGGCGCTAGATATTGCGCATGTGCGCATGGCCTCGCGCGTGCATACGCGCTGTGGCACAGGCTTCTTGCTCCTGGTGATGGTGGTCTCCATCTTCGTGTTCGCGCTGGTAGGCTCGCCCACGTTGCCGCTCAAAATACTCTCGCGCATCGTGCTGGTGCCGGTAGTTGCGGGGATCGCCTACGAACTCATGCGCCTGGGCGCGGCGAACTACCGTTTTCGCGTTGTGCGCTGGCTGCTCGCTCCCGGACTGGCCTTGCAGGGTTTGACGACGCGCGAGCCTGATGATAGCATGATGGAGTGCGCTATCGCCGCCTTGCGGCGCGTCTTGCAGAGGGACGAGGTATATGCTGGGGGCGTGCAGGAGACCCAGGCGGAACTGCCCCCGCTGGTAGCCTCCTTACGCTAGAAAACTCGGCCAAAAAATGATGAAGGGCAACCCGGTTATGCCGTCCGACCCAATAATGACAGATGAACCCAACGTTCCTGAGCCGCCCGTTGTAGAAAGCCCCCATGTGTCGTTCTCCGGATTTCGCTGGGCCACTACAGGCGTCGCGCGCCTGCTGTATCGCAGTTGGACGCGTGTCGCCGCCCATCTTCTCCCCGAAGAGTCCAGGGCCGAGCATATAGCCCACGCGTTACACATCCCGCTCCCGGACCAACTGAATATGAGCTGGGTCACCGACCATCTGGCGGTCGGCGGCCGTGTGCATCCCAAAGATATCAAGGCTCTGGCGCGCACCGGCATAACCTATGTTGTAGATACACGCGCAGAGTACGTTGACGACGTAGCGTTGTTGGCCAAAGAGCATATCGAGCTGCTGCACTTGCCCACCCCTGATACACAGCCGCTGTCGGTTGAGCAGATGATGGAGGGCGCGCGCTGGGCATATGAGCATATGCAGCAGGGGGGCCGTGTGCTGATCCACTGCGAGCATGGGGTGGGCCGCAGCGTTTTGCTGACCTGCGCCGTATTGGTGTATGGCGGCATGTCCGCGCGCGATGCGCTGGCACTGACTCAGCAGAAACGCTGGCAGGCCTCCCCCAATCACAGACAGGTCACACGGTTGAGAGAATTCGAGGCCGCGCTGGCCGGGCGGCGCAGGGCGTAGCGCTCGATGGCTCGCGCCAGGCCGTCCTGGGTATTGTTGCCGGTCACCGCATCGGCCGCGGCTTTCACCGCATCTGGCGCCTGCCCCATCGCGACCCCCCAGCCGGCCGCCTGCAACATCTCCCTGTCGTTGTTGTTGTCACCGGCGGCCATTACCTGCGTGAGAGGGATGCCCAGGCGCTGTGCCAACTCCAGCATACCAGACGCCTTTGAGCAGCCGGCGTGCATAATGGCAAGCTCGGCGCTGCCATAGCTGCCGCGCTTGATGGTGTTCCAGGAACAATCCAGGGCCGCGACCTGCGGTATCATCTTTTCGATGGCCTCCTCCGAGGCAAAGCCCACCACGCGCAATATGTTAGTATGGCTGGCGGCGAGAAGACTGTAGGGCCTGCGGCGCATCTGCTCTGGATAGGTGGTGAAGTAGGCCTCTTGCCAGAGGCTATCGAGTTCTGGCGGCCCGGTCCATATCTCTTCGTCCAGACCCGTCAGGGGGTGAACCACTGGCTGGACGGCGTGCCGTACCAGGATGTCTATGGCCTCGCGGGCCACCTGCGCCGACAGCGCGCGACTATACACGACCTGGCCCTGGGGATGCCTGATGATCTGAGCGCCATCATACAGGATAAGCGGGATGTCCAGCCCCAATTCGTCCGCGACCTGCCTGGTATTGCAATAGCGCCGTGCCGTTGCCAGCGTCACGACGATGCCCGCCTGTTGTGCGGCATGCACGGCCGCCCGCGTGTCAGGCGTGATCTGACCCTCCGGATTCAGGAGGGTTCCATCGATATCTATAATGAGAAGCTTTATGCTTTCAGGTAACGTTATCATTTATCTACATGCCCATTTCTTAGAGTAATTTCTGTAATCATAAAGCGACGGGTAGCAAGTCCCGTCGCTTTCTCCCTTTGATCAGGGATACAGCGCATTATAGATGTCATTTGATAATAATGCAAGCAACGCGCCAATATTGGCAAGGATGTCGCGAAAGTGGTGGTAAATTGGGGCAAAGTGCGACACCCTGAATGCACAACGCATGAATAGAACTGCTCACTTCTTGAGCGATTTCCTCGGCTAGGAATGGTCGAATGTGTCCCAAATGACACTTATGAATAGAAGACTCGACGCACAAACATCTACCTTGACAAAACATATGCTCATGTATATAGTTGACGTAACGAGCTTTGTAATCAGTACCGTAACTGGTTGCAGCCATATGCACGCATCTATCTCTGGTAACCTCTCAATGATGACCGTCCACATCCATAGCCCGGCTAGAAAGCAGGACAGACTATTGAGTGCGGTTCCTGGCAATTCCGCCCGCCGGCCCGCGTTACGCGGCCTGGCGGCGCTGGCGACATTGGCGCTGTGGCGCTTCCGTGATAACTGGCGCTTGCTGGCGCTGCTGGAAGGCGGGATGCTCTGTGCCGTCTTGCTGGTCTGTACCGCTCCGCTCTTCTCTCAAGTGGCCCTGACGGCGGGCATGCGCGCGGTGCTGCAACAGACCCCCAACGCCTATGTGAATATTAATGCCGACAGCTTCTATAGTGATGCGTTAGAGTATTCATCGTTGTCGAATATTCTGCAGGATCAGCAGCAGATCACATCTGTCATGCAAAAACACCTGGGCAGCTATATTGATCCCGCACCACAACTCATTGTCACCGCTAAGGGTGTGGCTATGCCCACAGGAGTCAGTCAGCCTCATCATCCTACTGGGGGTGCAATGAGCTTTCAAGCCTTTCAGATGGCGGATATTGCCGGGCATGTGAAGCTAGTACAGGGCCATCTGCCTCAACCCGATGCCAGCGCGTTGGAGATTGCCCTGTTGCCCCAGGTCGCCCAGCTCCTTCAGATGACCATTGGTGACACCATCACTATCCCTTTGAACTATGTAGGAGACCAAACGACAGAGACGCCACTCTTACTGACCTCGTTACCGAATCTCGTGGTACGCCTGGTCGGTATCTTTACGGTGAATAACGAGAGCGACGCGGTCTGGCACGACACTTTCTTCGAGACCGGCAGGGATGCTTATCATGTGCTGGCCTCCATTCCGGGTATGGTCGATTATTTTGGGCAAATCGAACAAAAAGCTCAAACACAGCAAGCAGTATATATAAATAATTACTCGCTGTTTTGGTATTATCATCTGGATGTGGTGCATATAGATGTGAACCACATCCAGACCCTGCTCAACGATTTCGCGACAACCTCCAATGATATGAGCAACGATCCCTCCCTGACGAATATCTATCAGTTCACGGTCTATGACCCACGTGAGGCGGTAGCTACTTACCAGCAGCGCATCCAGACGTCAGAAATACCGGTAATGCTGCTCTTACTGCTTATTGCCGGTTTGTTCGTGATCTTCATTAGCACGATGGGCGAACTATTAGCCGAGCAGCAAGCCTTGCAGGTGGCAATCTTGCGTAGTCGTGGGGCCAGTCGCCGTCAGATCTTCGTCACCGTTGGCCTGCAAAGCCTGCTCCTTGGCCTTGTCGCCCTGGTGCTCGCTCCCTGGCTGGCCCTCCTGCTGGCGCACCTGCTCACCTTCCGCCTGCTGCCCGCCTCCACCTGGGGCGCATTGAACGTGCT
>JALYVR010000535.1 GCA_030853145.1 Chloroflexota bacterium
AACGTGTGCAATTCAGCAAAGAGGCCGCGAGGCATACGGCTTTGGCGTACTCTCAAGGCCTCGTTAGCGGCGCTGAATTGCGTTATATAGGCGTGCCGCGTGGCCATCCCGTTGTGCGAAGTTTCCTGGGTGCCCCACTCCTGGACCGCAATGGGCAGGTCCGTGGGGGCATGCTGCTGGGGCATACGGAGCCTCATCGTTTCACGGCGGAGCACGAGGCCCTGCTGGTTGGATTAGCGGCCCAGGCGGCTGTGGCTCTTGAGAATGCGCGCCTGTACTCGGCTGCTCAGAGGCAGGCCCAGGAACTGGATGCCATTTTTGAGAGCATCGCCGATGGCATCACGCTCATAGATGAAGAGGGAGCACTGCTGCGCGAAAACCGTACCGCTCGCCACTTGCGTGAAGCCCTGGAGGCGAATACCGCGACCCATCTCCAACAAAACGCCAATGGGGCGTGCTCCATGGAGTCCGTGCTGCGTGTTGCGGCCGAGCGCGCGCTCAGAGGCGATATGGGACAGGGCATACCTGTGACGCTGCTTGACGAGCAAAGAGAGACGCGTGAATATAGCGTACACGCTTCGCCGCTGCGTCCGCCAGGCACACGCTCCGGGCCGTTACAAAAGAACCAGCCCGCAATATTATCCGCTTCTGCCGGGCAGCCGGGCAGTATACGAGAGCCGGTAACGGGCGCGGTCGTTGTCTGGCATGACGTGACCGAGGCGCGCCGTTTGCTCAGAGAGCGCCAGGCCCACGCGGATACCGAGGCGCGTCGTGCGTTCCTGCAGACGATTATCGATGAGCTGCCCAGCAGTGTCTACCTGGTGCGCGGGCATGATGCGCGGCTCGTGCTCGCCAACCGCGCCACAAAGGAGATCTGGGGCGCCTCCTGGTCCTATGGGCAGCCGATATGCGATTTTCTCAGCGAGAACGGCATTCGTGTAGCGCATAGTAACGGGCAGCCGCTGCGAAACGCGGAACTGGCGACGCTGCGCGCTGTGCGCAATGGAGAATCTATCTACCATCAGCAGGAGGTTATCCGTCACCGCGACGGGATCACGCTGCCCGTCCTGGTCAATGCTGTGGCCCTCAATTCCGTCGTGCTTGATGGGTCTCAGGAGGATACGGAGCCGGCAGCGATTGTCGTGCATCAGAATGTCTCCGCTTTGAAGGAGGCCGAGCGGCTCAAGGACGAGTTTATTGGCATTGCTGCACATGAGCTACGTACCCCGCTGGCAGCCCTCAAGGGTTTCGCCCAGACCTTGCTCATTCAGACGGCTCGCGGCAAAGGTCCGCCGCTCTCCGCTTGGCAGATGGAGGCCGTTGAGGAGATTGACCAGGCTACACAGCGCCTGGCAGAACTTACAGAGGACTTGCTTGATGTCACACGCCTGCAAGGCGGGCGGCTCGAACTACGCCTGGTGCCGACCGATCTCGTGGCCCTGACGCGGCGTGTAACCAGGCGCCTGCGCGTCCCGGCTGAGCAGTATGCGCTCTCAGTATCGGCGTGCGAGGAGTATGTCGTGGCCGCAGCGGACCCCGCGCGTTTTGAGCAGGTGTTGAACAATCTCATCAGCAATGCCGTCAAGTATAGCCCGGCAGGCGGCAACGTCACTGTGACGATTGAACAGAATACATCCGCTGAGACGGCTCTCATCAGTATACGCGACGAGGGTATCGGTATCCCTGTGCAGGACCAACCGCGTCTCTTCGGCCGCTTCGCGCGGGCCGAGAACGCGCGTCTGCTTGGCATCGGTGGCACCGGTCTGGGACTCTATCTCTGCCGCGAACTGGTCGAACGACATGGCGGGCGCATCTGGTTTGAGTCGGTCGAGGGGCAGGGCAGCACCTTCTTCATCAGCTTGCCTCTGTATATCGATGCACAATAAGCCGTCCTGACCTGGAAGAAAGTTGTGGGCCGGCTACACTAGCCGGCCCCGTTCTTGTATGCGCCGCTACACACTCATCAGGATATCGCGATAATTATCTGGCACAGTGCAGCCGTTATACATTTCTCCCAAGAGGTGCATTTGATCGACGACACGCACCTTGCCGCTGGGGCAGGAGAGCGTGAGAGCCACGCGGCCCATGCCCAGATCCTGGCGCAGGGGCTTGGGATGGCTATAGTGGTCCAGGACGCCAATCGGCCAGTAGACGCCTGCCAGGATAAAATCAACCCCGCTAAAGTAGAAGAAAGGTACCTTGAAACGCTTCACCATTTGTACATCTATAATCAGCGTAAAGATATGTGAAATCGCCACTTCCCGGTTATCATTTGCATTGATACCACAGCCTTGAAAGCAGCCTGTCCCCTCTACGACCCACATGTGGTGGCCGAAGCCTCCTTTATACAGATCGTAATGCATTTGCTGCGACCAGTAGGTAAACTGAGCAAGCAGATTATTGACATACGTGCCAGGGTAGCCATTGTGCCAGCTATCGATCAGACCTACGATCTGTGAGCGCCAACTCCAATGGCCATTGGGATGGACCGAGGTATTCATGGCATACTCCACGGCGTTCAGGTACTGCGCCTGGTATGCCAGTCGCTGGTAGTCAATGGTTGCTACAACCGGGTCAAGGGAGCCGAGGATCATCGGAATGCCGGGGTCCAGGACGTGGACTGTGCTCTCGCAGAGATCGAAGAATTTGGCAAAGCGTGCCGGCGTGACATAGGGGATGGTCGGCGGAGCATACTTCATCTGCTCGTTGCCGCACTGCACCGCGTCCGGTCCAGCCTGCCCTATATCGCTGAATGGCTGTGTATCGAAAAGCCGGTTGCCGATGATCTGGCACATGGTCACAAGAACGTGCATCCCTAGCACGTGATAGTGCGCGATGGTATTTTTCAGGACCTGGTTGGTCAGGTCCCCTCCATAGCAGGTACGATATGCGAGGCGCACCCATTGCACGCCAGTGCCGGCGAAGATTGGGAAGTTACCCTGTATGCCAAGCACCGATTGCGGCTGTACTGGCGCTACGGTGGGGGTTACGCCCACTGTTGGCGTCGGCGGCGATGTCGTCGCCGTCGCGCTGCCGGCCAGGAGCGGCCCCTTAGGCGCGGCGGTGGGAGGAGTGGTCGGCTGCACAAACGCGCTTGTTGACGATGCTATGACCGCCATACGATATGAAAATGCCACCAGCACGCTACTCCCAACCAGAGCCACGAGAAGTATAAGCAACAGGTTCTTTTTTGGTGTATTTAGTAGCATGGCCGTCCCTTTTAACAGAGCAATTACACTGCCCGTTTTTATGATATGTACGTCCCCCTCAATTCGTCAGAGGGTTATTTTCCGATACAAAACTCGCTGAAGATACGTTCTAGCAGGTCTTCGCTGGCAGTCTCCCCGGTAATTTCACCAAGTATAGTATATGCGGCATGTAGATCGATAGAGATAAAATCTAATGGCAGGCCCTCTGCGAGCGTTGTCAGCGAGGCCTGCAGGTGCTCGGCTGCGCGTCGCAGGGCCTCTTGATGCCGCACATTGGTGATAAGCGCGCTTTCACCGGTCAGCGTGCTAGCGCCCAGCGCCAGTTGGGCAATGGTCTCTTCAAGCTCGGCTAAACCGGCCCCGGTAAGCGTCGATGTCGTGACGAGCGGCGCGCCGGGCCACATAGTCTGCACTTCAGCGCTTCGCAGGCGCTGCGCGCAGTCCGACTTGTTCATGATAGTAATCACGGGTTGACCGCTGCGATTAGTTTCATGGTCGCCAGCTTGCTCGTTACCTTCTCTACCAAACCCCATGGCCCGTAGCTCCTGCGAAACGCGCCGGTCCTGCTCAGACAGGTCCTGCGAACCGTCAAAGACCAGCAGCACGATGTCGGCGCTTTCGGCGGCTGCGCGGCTGCGCTGCACGCCTATCTGCTCGATCGGATCGTCGGTGGGCGTGATTCCAGCGGTATCGATCAGGTGGAGCGGCATGCCGTGTAGGTTCGCAACCTCCTCCACGGTGTCGCGTGTCGTCCCCGCGATGGGCGTGACGATGGCGCGCTCGCTGCGCAGCAGGGCATTGAGCAGACTGGATTTGCCGACATTAGGGCGCCCGATGATAGCGGTGCGCAGGCCTTGCCGGTAGAGCCGCCCCTGGTCGAAGCCTGAGAGCAGGACGTGTAACTGGCTCTGCGCCATAATGATCAGAGGGCCGAGCGCGTCGGGTTGCGGCGTCGGCACATCCTCTTCGGGAAAGTCGATGCTCGCTTCGATGCGCGCCAGTACGCCAAGAATGCTATGCCGGGC
>JALYVR010000536.1 GCA_030853145.1 Chloroflexota bacterium
CTTGTCAACCGCGCCCCTACCCCTCCTACCCCTTTCATCTGATTGTACATCATCCTTCCACGATCCCGCAAAAAATCTACCCCTGTGAAGGCGATGGCTTGCCTATGCGTTGATACAAAATAGGGGCAGGCCTGCGGCGCCCTGGGAGCCTGCGCGAGGCCTGCCCCATAGGCGTGAACGTACGCCGAAAAGAGGACTTGCCGGGCGTCTCCGTAGGGCGATGGCTCGCTTCCTGCTCTCTCTGTCTTACGTTCACGCCTATGGGGCCTGCCCCCCTCTGTCGGATCGCCCCTACAGATTATATCCGCCAGGGTATAGCACAATACGTCCTCTACAACCATTGACGACTGGCATATCGTCGCGTACAATAGTAATAGCAATCTATTAGTGCGTCTGAGCTAGAAATGACCGGTTATAACGGAACGTATCCTTAGTGTCTCTTCTCTGTACCTTGTAGTTCGTTGCATATAACGAAATGGTGTTCGTTCACAGCCGCCATCAAGGACGGTGTAGACTACGAAGGAGGAACGACAGTGGGAATGCTACGGGTGATGTCACGGCGCGGCGATGATCGTGTCACCTGGGATGAGCAAAAGGTTCTAGCAGGGAACGTTGAAGCCACGGCTGCCGTTCGCGAAGCGGAACGCATCTTTGCCCAGGAACGCGCGAAGGGCGCCACCGCCTTCCGCATTGAAACCGGAAAACCCACGGAGCGCATCGAGCAGTTTGATGCCACGGCAGAGCAGATTGTGCTTGTTCCGCGCGTGGTTGGTGGATGAGCTTGATCTCTCAGGTACTCACTGTCCTGGATTGGATCATTATCGCGCTCGCCATTTCACCCATGGTATGGTTGATCCTGCAACCATATTTCCGAGGCTGGTCGCCTGCTGAACGACGAGCGGCTGATCTTCTACGCGATATACTGACTCCTGAGCAATGTCGCCAGCTTACATGGCGTGGCTACCTGGAGGTCCCCAGCCCTACCGAGCCTCAACGTGTGTATCGTGTGCCACGCACGAAGGGCTATGTGCAGGTCATCGAGAATGGCCGCGCGATCATGCGCCTGTGTGTGCAGCCAGTCGAGTGTTTGCCCGACGCCGATGTTGTCGTGCTGCACAAACTTATGATCGAAGCCAACGAAGAGACCTACCTGCAAAAGGCCAACAAATACCTGTGTAGCGAGTGATTGATGTGTAGGGACACAGGTAACGTAGGGGCTTGTAAACGGCGCCCCTACGTTACCTGTGTCCCTATCCTCACGCAGGCGCGCGTGGTTATTCCTCGCCTTCCCTCTCCTCTTCGATTACCTGGATGATTTCACGGTGGCCATTCTGCTTCTCACACATATGGGGACCGTCATCAAGCGGCATGCCACACAATGGGCAGACGGGGCGCCCGGAACCGACGATCCTGGTGATGCCGCCGGTCAACTCCTGAGCCTGTTCAAGCGTAAAGGATAGGGACACGGCCAGGTCTTCGCGCACACGCGGTCGGATCTCTTCGCCCGGCATCATGATGATCTCCAGCGGGATCGCGATCAACAGGAAGAGCGAGCGCTGCTCGTCGTAATTGAGCCTGAGTTGTGCTACCTGAAACTCATCGCCGGGGCTGCCGGGGAAATCTGCCGGCATGCCCGCTGACGGCTCCGGCGGCGCAGCTTGCGCTTCGACACGCAATACCTGGCCCTCGGTGATATGAGCCAGCAGGCGGTCTAGCGCCACTGAGAGCGTACTCAGTTGCTCTTTCTCCATCCACATCACGGCAGTACCCCGGCTGCTGCGCGCAAACAGGCGGAAACGTCGTTGCCCAGGCTGACCGACGGCCTCAGCTCCGAGCAGTTGCACAACACCTAGATCTGTACTCATGATTCTCCTCAGCTTTTCCCTTTTGGGCCTATGTAGAGCCAGTGGTATGCACGGCCGCCTTTGCTGGCTAATAACCGCGCCGCGCATCATAGAGATTGCGCAACGGCTGACCGGTACGATAGCGGCGCAGGTTATCGGCGAAGAGCGCGGTCAGGCGCTCGCCATAATACACCGTCTCTCCCGAAATATGCGGTGTCAGAATCACATTGGGCATGGTGTAGAGCGGACTATCCGCCGGCAATGGCTCTTCCTCTGTTACGTCGAGCCCGGCCCCGGCGATCCAGCCTTCTCGCAGCGCCCGGATCAATGCCTGCTCATCAACGACACGCCCACGCGCTATGTTCACCAGGTAGGCGCCCTTGCGCATAGCCCGCAGCTCGGATTCGCCGATCATCTTCTCTGTCTCAGGGGTGAGCGGCGTGGCCAGCACCACATAGTCGCTCAGACCCAGTAGCTCGTGCAACTGCGCGGGCGTGTAGTATTGATCGATATCCTCGTCGCCTTTACTGGCAGAACGCTTCATGCCCAGAACGCGCATCCCGAAGGCATGGCCCAGGCGCGCTATGTGGCGACCAATGCTTCCTACCCCGACAATGCCCAGTGTCTGACCGGATAACTCCAGCTTCCTCAGATTAAACCAGCTTGTGCTTCCCCAGATACGCCGGTCCTGGAGACGTACGAGTTCAGGCCACGAGCGGTTGAACATCAACATACTGCCAAAGACATACTCACTAATGGTTGTCGCATGAATGCCGGAGGCGGTAGTAATGATGACGCCGCTATCAGGTTCGAGCAGCCCGGTTGGTCCCAACGCGTCAACGCCGGCGCCGGGATATTGCAGCCAGCGCAAGCGCGGCGCCAGCTCGCGTATGTTCTCCGGCAAGCGAAAGGCGCAGAGCACCTCGGCCTCCGGTAACTGCGCCAGAAACTCAGCATTGTTGGCTCGCACGAGCACCTCGGCCTGCGCTGTCTCGCGCAACTCCTCTAACGACTCGGCAGTGAATGGGAACATACTGATGACTTTTAGACCTTCAGCCACGATCAAACTCTCCTTAACAATGATACTGACTCGCGAGCCTCTTCTTCCTTTCTCACGTTTCTCTCAGTCTATCCGAATCACCCCTATACTGGCAAGCCCCCAAATTGCGTCAGAGCCATTGGCTCATGTCTGGTTTCGCAGTTCGTTGCTCCTTTTCGACGTTCGTTGTATTGCAAAGCGTATCACGCAATGTGTGGGAGAGCCACGTAATTATCAAAATTTCAGGCGCACCCCTCATCCGTGTAGAAACTCGGCGGACGAGAAGGCTTCAATATACGCCCACAATACGCTACAATAGGGAATAGATAACAGACGTTTTTCAATCGAAGGACATAGGCACGATGAATGACAGCATTCGTATCCTCTTATGCGAAGATCAAACTCTGATGCGCCAGGGACTGCACACTGTCCTGGAATTGGAGCCAGGTTTCCAGGTGGTGGGGGAGGCGGCTGATGGTGATGAGGCCATCAAGCGCTATAAAGAGTTGCAGGCAGTGGGCAACGGCCCCGATATCGTGCTCATGGACATTCAGATGCCACGCATCAACGGCGTACAGGCCACGGCGGCGATTACCACGTTCGATCCGCGCGCCAAGGTCGTCATGCTCACTACCTTCGATTATGACGACTATGTATTTGACGCGGTGAAGGCCGGCGCCCTGGGTTACCTGCTCAAGGACGTGCCGGCTACCGAGCTGACCTCCACCATTCGCAGCGTGAACGCCGGCGAGCCATCCATCCAACCTAAACTTGCCAGCAAGCTGCTGATCGAGTTCGGGCGTGCCGACCGCGCCGCCAGCGCCAGCAATAACGCCCGTCCCGTGGACGAGTTGAGCGCGCGCGAGATCGAAGTGCTCAAGCTACTGGCAGCGGGAGCCAGCAATCGCGACATCGCCGAGCGCCTGGTGCTGGCGGAGGGAACCGTGAAGAACCACGTCTCGAATATCCTGAGCAAGCTGCATGCCGAGAACCGCACCCAGGCGGCAAACATGGCGCGCGAACGCAAACTGATATAATCAACCTCACAAATACATCTCAGATGCTTCAAATACCCCCAAAGGCTTGCTAACTATATAGACCAGTCTGTATACTAATGATAGAGAGAAAAAGAGGCCGGACATGAATACAACACGCGAGCAAATTATCGAGGCAACCTGTGATTTACTGGAGGCGCAGGGCTACCACGCGACCGGCTTGAATCAGATCCTGGCGGAGAGCGGCGCGCCTAAAGGTTCGCTATATTACTACTTCCCGCAGGGCAAAGAGGAACTTACCGCCGCCGCCATAGACAGGACGGGAAAGCTGGTGGCGCAGCGCATCAAAGATG